>JBDSRT010000323.1:0-7636 GCA_039929165.1 Ginsengibacter sp. | reverse complement strand
AAAGTACTCTGTCCCAGATTTTAAATCAGCAACCCTTCGTTCTTTATTGTGCTAACTGATAAGAACTCTTGTGTTTTGGATTGTTGGATGAGAAGCACCTCCGGGAAACCGGAGGTTTCTTTTTTTAGGGCGATCCTTTTATGATATTTCTTAATCTTGTTGAATGAATATTTCAGAGGTTGTACAATATCTTGAAGCTGTGGCACCAAAAGAGTTGCAGGCTGACTATGATAACGCCGGACTACTTACCGGTTCGCAGCAATGGGAATGTTCAGGTATATTGGTCAGTCTCGATGTAACCGAGGACATTCTGGTTGAAGCTGAGCAAAAAGGCTGCAATCTTGTTGTTGCTCATCATCCCATTATATTTAAAGGACTTAAGACAATCACAGCCAATAGTTTTGTAGAAAGGATCATTATCTCTGCTATTAAAAAAGATATAGCAATTTATGCCATACACACAAACCTTGATAGTGTTATGGGCGGCGTAAATGGTGAGATCGCCAACAGGCTTGGCTTACAGGACGTTTCGATATTACAGCCGGTTAAAAATGTGCTAAAAAAATTAATCACTCTTGTGCCACATTCTCATGCTGACGAAGTTCGGGAAGCTTTATTTGCTGCCGGCGCCGGCAATTTCTCACAATACGATCATGTGAGTTTTAACAGCAATGGCATAGGAACATTTACTGCTAAACAAGGGGCAAAGCCTTTTCTAGGCGACATCGGCAAAGCTCACAATGAAGAAGAAACAAAGATGGAAGTAATGATGCAGAGTTATAACCAGCACAATGTAATACAAGCCCTATTGTCATCGCATCCATACCAGGAGGTAGCCTATGATATCATTTCTCTTAAAAATGAAACTCCCGGAATCGGTTCAGGTGGAATTGGCACTTTAAGCCAGCCAATACCCGAACACAACTTTATGGAATTACTCGTAAAAACATTTGACTTACAAGTGGTAAAGCATACCAAATTATTAGGAAAAGATATAAGTCGGGTAGCCCTTTGCGGCGGCTCCGGAAGTTTTTTAATCCAGAAAGCAATTCAGGCTAAAGCAGATGTTTTTGTAACTGCCGACATCAAATACCATGATTTTTTTGAAGCTGAGGGCAAGATAGTAATTGCCGATATCGGTCATTATGAAAGCGAACAGTACACCAGCGACCTTTTAACCCGAATTTTAAGGGAAAAATTCCTTAACTTCGCCGTCCAAAAAACAGATTTAAACACAAACCCCGTTGGGTACTTTCTTAAAAGTCAGGGGTCTTAATACATAAATCATCATAAAAATATGTCTACAGTTAAAGATTTTTCGGTAGAAGAAAAGTTATCATCAATTGTAAAATTGCAAAAGATCGATAGCAGGCTTGATAATCTGCAGGTTTTAAAAGGTGAACTTCCGATAGAAGTTAGTGATCTTGAAGATGAAATCGAAGGATTACACGCCCGCCAGAACAGGATTGAAGAAGAGATTAACGGCATGCAGCAGTTTATTGATCAGAAGAAAGATATTATCAAAGAATCCGGAGAGTTGGTAAAAAAGTATGAAAAGCAAAGTGAAAACGTAAAGAATAACAGAGAGTTTGAAGCCATTAATAAAGAAATGGAAATGCAAACCCTTGAAGTAAAGCTTGCTGAGAAGCACATTAAAGATGCTACGGAAGAAATTGCTGAAAAAGCAAAGCAACTGGAAGTAGCTAAAAAAGCTGTAAGCACTAAAGAAACAAACCTAAAAGGTAAAAAGAGTGAACTTGAAAAGATCATCGCTGAAACAGACAAAGAGGAAAAAAATTATAACAAACAAGCCGACGATGCCCGTCAGCATGTTGATGAAAGATTGTTGGTTAGCTATGACAGGATTCGTAAAAACTATCGTAACGGTCTTGCTGTAGTTCCTGTTGAAAGAGATTCTTGCGGCGGTTGTTTTAATGCTATTCCGCCTCAAAAACAAAGCGAAATCAAACAACGTAAAAAAATTATTGTTTGTGAAAACTGCGGTCGTATTATGGTTGATGATGAACTTAATGATGCAGTTGAAGTAAAATAGTAAATAGATTGTGGGTTAATAGTAAGGGCACTCTTGGGTGCCTTTTATTTTTTATATTATCTCGTTAAATATAACTGCTTTAATAAGTAATTTGCCATCTACATGCTCATTCGGCTCCATATAGAAAACTATGCAATCATAGAAAGGCTGGAAGTTAATTTCAGCAAATGCCTAAACATTATTACTGGTGAAACCGGCGCAGGTAAAAGTATAATCATTGGGGCATTGGGTTTAATTCTTGGCGAAAGAGCTGATTCTGCCGTGCTTTTCGAGAAAGAAGCGAAATGCTTTGTTGAGGGAACATTTAGCACTCACTTACCTGCAGTGCATACTTTTTTACAAAGCAATAATATGGATGATACTGAAGAAATAATTGTACGGCGTGAGATTACCGCGAATGGTAAGTCAAGGGCATTTATTAATGATACGCCGGTAACATTAGCTTTATTAAAGGCACTGTCTTCCCAGTTAGTAGATCTGCACCAGCAATTTGATACGCTTGAATTAAATGACAGCGATTTTCAACGAGAGGTGATAGATGCACTTGCAGCTCACGCTTCTTTATTAAGTGAATATCAAGCTGTTTACAAAAGCTACATGGAAACTTCAAAAGCTTTAGAAGGTTTGAAGCTTGATCATGAGAATGCTATAAAAGAAAATGATTACAATAATTTTTTGTTTACAGAATTTGAAGAGGCTGGTTTTAAAACAAATGAAGTGGAAGATGCTGAAGAAGAACTTAAACTTGTTTCAAATTCAGAGAACATAAAAACTGTCCTGACTAATATCTATACGCAACTCAATAATAGTGACCAGCCTTTAGTGCCGCAATTAAAGTCACTAAATAATCAGCTACAAAATATTAAAGATTTTACACAGGCTCTTAGTCCTTTGGCTGAACGCCTACATGCGTCTTACGTAGAATTACAGGATATTGCGGATGAACTTGATACGCTAAATGATCACATAAATTATGACGCAGAAAAGATCAGTTTTCTTAATGATCGATTAACAACAGGTTACCGTCTTTTTAAAAAACACGGCGTAAACTCAACTAAAAGCTTATTGAAAGTTAAAGATGGAATTGCTTCTAAATTAGATAAGGTAATTAGCCTTGGTGATGAGATTACCGCAAAGGAAAACGAATTTGAAAAGCTGAAAACTCAAGCCTCGCAGCTTGCTGCACATCTTTCCAAAAACAGACAGGCACAGGTATCCTCTTTTGAACAGAAGGCAAATAAACTATTGATTAAAGTTGGGATGCTTAATGCAAAAATTAAAGTGGCTATTACAACAGGCGCTTTACATATTTTCGGTACGGATGATATTCAATTTCTTTTTGACGCCAACAATACAGGCAGGTTTGAGCAATTGAGAAAAGTAGCCAGCGGTGGAGAATTAAGCAGACTAATGCTTATCATAAAATCTCTTGTAGCCAAAAGTATTCAGTTACCAACATTAATCTTTGATGAAATAGACAGCGGCATAAGCGGTGAAGCAGCCCGGCAGGTTGGTATTATTATGAAAGAACTATCGGGTGAACATCAGATAATTTCAATTACACATCAGCCACAAATTGCGGCACTTGCTAATGCACACTTCTTCGTATATAAAACTTCTAAGTCCGGCAAAGTAAATACAGCAGTTAAGCTGTTAACCGGTAATGACCGTATAAATGCCATTGCCATAATGTTGAGTGGTGACAAACCTACCGCTGCAGCATTTGAAAACGCAAAAGAAATGATTGGCGTAGCTTAGATAACTTCTTACTTATTTCATTATATAATGCTGCTGGCAAAAAAATTAATACTGCTCGTTTTATCTTCCTGCATTATGATTATCACCTTTATTATTTACAATTATATGGAGGCCAGGCTTGGGCCAAAACTTACCTTTCTCAAACGGGTGATATTATTTTTATTGACCATTTTAGTATTTCTATTGCTTCTTTTATTTTTAAGTGTTTTTGTTTTTTATACCCGGCATTTCTTTTTTAACACTTAACCAATTTTTAGCGGTTGCAAACATTTTTTCTGTACACATTAAGAATACTACTTTTACCGGCATATTTAATTTATACTTAACCAAACATAATTATCTGTTATGGCTCACGACTTATTGAAAGGAAAAAAAGGGATCATTTTTGGTGCGCTTGATGAGAATTCAATTGCCTGGAAAACTGCATTAGCTTGTCATGAAGAAGGTGCTGAAATCTTACTTACTAATGCACCGGTTGCCATGCGCATGGGAGAGATCAATAAACTAGCTGAAAAAGTGAATGCCCAGATTATTCCCTGCGATGTGAGCAACAGCGATGATATGATTAACCTTATTACCAAAGCGAAAGAACAGTTTGGTGGGCTAGACTTTATTCTCCATAGTATCGGTATGAGTGTAAACATGCGTAAGGGCAAACATTATACAGAAATAGATTATGGCTTCAACCAAAAAACTTTAGATATTTCTGCCATTAGTCTTCATAGATTGTTGGCAACCTGTATGAAGCTGGATGCTTTGAATGAATGGGCCAGTGTTGTAGCCCTCACTTACATTGCTTCGCAAAGAGTGTTTCCTGATTATAACGAAATGGCAGATGCAAAAGCCCTGATTGAAAGTGTTACACGCAGCTTCGGGTATCATTATGCTATAAAGAAACACGTTCGGGTAAATACTGTTTCACAATCGCCTACACGCACTACAGCAGGCAGTGGGGTAAAAGGTTTTGATGGCTTTATTAACTATGCTGAAAAGATGAGCCCGCTTGGCAACGCATCTGCAGAAGATTGTGCAAAATTTTGTGTGATGATGTTTAGTGATTTTTCAAAAATGGTAACTATGCAAAATTTATTTCATGATGGTGGATTTTCTTTTACCGGTGTTACACAAAGTGTTATTGAGCAAATGGAGAAGTAAGATGTGGGGTTTGATGTATCAGGTTTCGAAACATTACCGTTAATGTTATTGATATTTGTTATTTATATTTCATTGCTTTTTTATTATGCCCTGGATTGAATATGTAGGATTGTTTGGCGCTTTCTTATCAAGTATAACATTTATGCCGCAGGTACTAAAAGCCTGGCAAAGCAAAAGTGTTGCCGATCTTAGTTTATGGATGTTGCTGATCGTTTTTACAAGTACTATAGTTTGGCTTGTGTATGGATTCTATCTAAATCTGCTTCCTGTAATCATAGCTAATGCTATTATTTTTATTTTGTGTGTAGTACTGTTGATTTTTAAAGCAACGTTTAAAAAGAATTTATAAAGCTTTAATCATCCAGAGGCTACAACCATTATGGCCGCTGTTTCCCATGGGTCCGTCAATGTAAGTAAATCCAAGTTTTTCATATAAAGGCAAAGCTGTAATAAGCTCAGGCATCGTCTCTAGATACATTTTTTTATAATTATTGTTAACGGCAGCTTTTATGCAGTGTTCTATCAACATCTTTCCAAGGCCTTTACCTCTTGCCGCCGGTGACAAATATAATTTCACAAGTTCACAGGTATCTTTAGGTAAACCTTTTGTAGGATAAATGCCACCGCCACCAACAACTTCCTTATCAACTGTCGCAACAAAATAGGCAGATCTATCTGCCAGAAAGCTTGTAGTTAAGTCATCTGTAGTTTCATCAAAATATACAGTGCCGGGTTTCGCTGCATTAAACTCTTCAAGCGAAGCTCGTATAATGGCAGCAAGTGCTTTGTCATCCTCCGATTTTATAGGACAAATCAAAATATTATTGGTCATGCTCAGGCGAAAATATAATTACAATTATAGTTTGGAAATCTCAATCTGAACATAATCTTATCCATAATGTTATAGATGTGAATATTCTATTTATATTGCCAGAACTTTACATTGGCTTAAAACGATCATACATTTTTGGAAGTAAAAAAATATAGTGAGGGAGAGTTGATTTCTGGCTTAAGAAATCAGGAAGCGAATGCCTTTAGTTATTTATACGATAATTATGGCGGTGCCCTCTTTGGCATTATATTCAAGCTGGTAGAAGACAAGGAGCTTTCAGAAGATATTATGCAGGAAGCCTTTATTAAAATCTGGAATAATTTTGAGAATTATGATAGTGCGAAAGGCAGGCTGTTTACCTGGATGCTTAACATCACACGGAATTTAACCATAGACACGTTACGCAGCAAGGGTTACAAAAAACAGGCTAAAATCCACAATAATGAAAACACCGTAGATAATTTTGTTGACATTTCAAGCGGTGCAGATAAGTTTGACTCTCTCGGTATAAGGAAGCATTTGACTCACCTGAAAAACGATCAAAAACAGATAATCGATTTGGCTTACTTTTCCGGCTTTACGCAGGATGAGATATCTAAACAACTGTCTATACCGCTGGGAACAGTGAAAACAAGAATGAGAACTGCTATTATGGCCTTAAGAAAATTGTTAGGAAATTAATTGGAAGCAAAAGACATCATATCATCCGGAATTTTAGAGCTTTATGCGCTTGGCATAGCTTCTCATGAAGAAGTTGTACAAGTTGAGCAGTGGTTATTAAATTACCTGGAAGTCAAGGAGGAGTTATACCACATTGAAAACGCTATTGAAGAATATGCAAAAGCAAATGCAGTTGAGCCATCAGCTACTTTGAAGGAGCGTATCATTAATAAAATTGATTTTGATAAATCTATTACTCCAGACACTTTTCATTCCTCTAACGTGTTAATTCCTGTTTCAAACAATAAAACAGACCAAAAAGTTTATACAATTTCTACTTTCTTTAAATGGGCTGCCGCAGCCTGCTTTGTTTTGCTGCTTGGAAGTCTTGCGTTAAATTATTCTTACTTCAATAAATATAAAGCTGCAAAAAGTGATTTGCAGGTGGCGCAGACTGAATTGAGTAAAACAAAAGAAGTGGCTTCAGCTATGTCGCATGATATGGATGTAGTCACTGATAAAAATGCACGGCCTGTAGTACTCAATGGTACACCACATGCGCCGGATGCTTTAGCTAAAATATTCTGGATGAAAGATTCCGGGGAAGTATACGTTGATCCATCAAATTTGCCACAACCTTCCACTGGCAAGCAATACCAATTGTGGGCGATTGTAGATGGTAAACCTGTAGATGCAGGTATGATCAGTTTACAAAAAGGAATTTATAAAATACAAAAAATGAAAAGCTTTGGCAGTGCCCAGGCTTTTGCCATAACACTTGAAAAAGCCGGGGGCAGTCCAACGCCTACCATGGATGAAATGTATGTGATGGCTAAAGTGATATAAATACTTATTTCTAAAAAAGTTTAATAACAATCTAAACAGTATTTTGTTTAGATTTTTTTTTGCACTTACTAAAGATTAGTTACTTACTCCAATTATATTTTATTTTTGAAAAAGTGCAATCCAATCTTTACGCCTCGCCGTAAGTGAGTCGTATCAATTTAAAAAGAGACAGACATGAAAAAGATCAAATTTTTAGGATTAGTAGTCCTTTCTTCATTTTTTGTAAATGCAACAATTGCACAAACAGAAAAAACTGTAATGGTTGGCGGCGCAGCAATGTATCCTTCAAAAAATATTGTTGAAAATGCAGTTAATTCAAAAGATCATACAAC
>JBDSRT010000322.1:0-7445 GCA_039929165.1 Ginsengibacter sp. | reverse complement strand
TGACTGCTGCGTAATAATCATCATTCATTGTAAAGGTTACTCTATCCCAATCTACACTACAGCCAAGCTTAGCGATCTGGCTATAAATAATATCGCCATATTTTTCCTTCCACTCAAATGCATACTTTAAAAATTCTTCCCTGCTTAAATGATTTTTTTCAATGCCACGTTCTTTCAGCATAGCCACAACTTTTGCCTCTGTAGCAATGGATGCATGATCGCTTCCCGGCACCCAGCAAGCATTATAGCCATTCATTCTTGCTCTTCTTACCAAAATATCCTGAACAGTTTCATTAAGCGTATGACCCATGTGCAGAACGCCTGTAACATTAGGCGGCGGAATTACTACTGTAAAAGCTTTCCTCGCATCAGGCACACTTTTAAAATATTTTTTTTCTGACCAATGGCTATTCCATTTTTCTTCTACCAATGCCGGCTCGTAATTCTTGCTTAATTCCATTTCAATAAAAATTTCAGTGGGCAAAGGTAGCAAACGAGTGTACGATTATTGTATTGCAAAACCTTGAATGTTTTCTTTAAAATCTGGAACACATTGAGGATATTTGCTAACTGCTTTAGTAATCAGTTCGTGAGTTTATGTATGCTATAGTTGATATTGAAACTACAGGTGGTTATGCCGCAGCAAGCGGTATAACCGAAATAGCTGTGATGGTATTTGATGGTGAACAAATTGTTCAGCAATACCAAACCTTGCTAAACCCGGTTTATACAATTCCAAGATATGTTGAATCACTAACTGGAATTACAAATGCCATGGTTGAACATGAGCGTTCGTTTTCTTTGGTGGCTGACGAATTGTATGATATTCTGAACGATAAGATTTTCGTTGCGCATAATGTGAATTTTGATTATTCCTTTATAAAATATCATCTGTCACTTTGCGGTCACACTCTTAATTGTAAAAAGCTTTGTACTGTTAGGTTAGGCAGGCAAATTTTGCCGGGCTTACCAAGTTATAGCTTAGGAAATCTTTGCAGGCAAATTGGTATTTCTATTGAAAACAGACATAGAGCCGGTGGCGATGCACAAGCGACAGTCAAACTTTTTAAACATCTTTTGGTAAATGATAGTGAGGGCCACATTCCAACCTTCTTAAAGGCAAAAAGTAAAGAACAGCATCTTCCGCCAAATCTTCCGGTGCATCAATTAACCCAGTTACCTGAATGCCCCGGTGTGTATTATTTTCATGATGAACGAGGTAAGATCATTTATGTAGGCAAGGCAAAAAGTATTTCCAAAAGAGTTAACAGTCATTTTGCGAATAATAAACCAGCCAGGCAAAAGCAGGAATTTCTAAGAAAGATTTATCAGGTTTCTTATGATATATGCGCTACAGAATTAATGGCTTTTATTTTGGAAAGTGTGCAGATAAGGCGTCTTTGGCCGCAGCAGAATCGTAGCCAAAAAAGATTTGAACAGGCTTATGCTTTGTATTCTTTTTTTGATCGGCATGGCTATTTAAGACTAGCCATTGAAAAAAAGAACAACACACTAAAACCGCATTACACTTTCAACTTATTAACTGAAGGGCATAATTTATTAAGACAGCTTTGCCAGCAATTTGATCTATGCAGAAAGCTTACTCATCTACAACTTAGCTCGACGCTATGTGAAAATATTAATGGGTTAAAAAGCTGTGCCTGTAATGCAACAGAGACTGCCGAGGTATACAATGAAAGAGTTTCAAATTGCCTCGAACATCTTAATGCAGAACTGCCAACATTTGCATTGTTGGATAGGGGAATAAAAATTGAAGAACAAAGTTGCATACTAATGGAAAAAGGCAGAGTTTATGGAATGGGTTATATACCTGCAAACATTTCTGTGGAAAATATAGAAGCCCTTAAAACGCAGTTGCAGCCTGTTGCTGAAAACGATTATATACGGGGGCTTGTCTATCAGCATATAAACCGTTATCCTTATAAACGTAAGAATATCGTCTCTACAAATATCTTTGAAGAAGATCTAAAAATTCAACCCTTGGAATTGGTCTAGCACCAAGGCTTTCAAGGTGAGACGTGTAAACCTGGCAATCTATTAATTGTATGCCTTGCGATTGTAAAAGGCTGACATATTTGATAAAGCCGAATTTGCTGGCATTGCTTCTTAAACTAAACATACTTTCACCAAAAAATACTTTACCCATCTTAACACCATAGAGCCCACCAACTAATTTGTCATCTTCCCAAACTTCTACGCTTTCAGCAAAACCTAGATTATTTAATTCTTTATACGCTTCTAAAACCTGGTTTGATATCCATGTACCCGGCCCATATTTTCTTACCGCTTTCCGACAATTTTCAATCACGTCATTGAAAGATTTATTAATAGTAAAAGAAAACACATTCTTTTTCATAAATGCCTGCATGCTCTTACTTACTTTAATTTCAGTTGGTAAAAGAATAAATCTTGGATCAGGAGAATACCAGCATATGGGCTCGTCTTCGTTAAACCAGGGAAAAATTCCTTTCCGATAAGCCAGTAACAGCCTTTCACTAGAAAGATCTCCGCCTATCGCATAAAGGCCATCTTCATCAGTATCAGTAACCGTGGGAAAAAATATTTCTTTGGAAAGAATTACCATTAAACGAATCTATAAAGATGTATTATCCACCCATAATTTTTTTAAACTGTCTTCATATTCATGCCGCCATCTTCTATGGCTCCATAAATAATTATCAGGCCTGGCTTTAATGCAGTCTTCAATAAAATTTCTGAACTGCCTTGTAATTTCTCCTTTAGTTGTTTCACCAGCGTTTTCTGTAACAAGCGTACTTTCAAAAAAATAATGTCCTCTTTTGGTATGATAGAAATTTACAAAGACAACGGCTGTATTATTTCTTACGGCGCTTTTTTCAGGACCAATTAAAAACGGAACGGCCTTGTCAAAAAAGTTAAGCCAGTATGATCTTTCAGGTATGCCTGGGTTTTGATCAGCTATCAGCGCCAGCACATGCTGTTTACGGTTTATGGCAAATATGCTTTTAGTGAACTGCGTGGCATCAATCATAAAACTGCCAAAGCGGCCCCGTATCTTAAGATACAGCCGGTTGAAAGCTTTATTATTTAATGGCATATATACAGAGCCAAATGGCAATGGCATGTTAAGCGTATAGATCCAATTGGCATACTCCCAGTTAAACTGGTGCGAGGCATGCAATTGTATGTTCTTGCCTTTAGCAATAAGATCATTTACAACATCAAAATTCCCTTTACATCTTTTTAAAAATGTTCTTTTGGACATTGAACACATCTTTACAGTTTCTACAAAGGTGTCAGCCAGATTTTTGTAAAATTTTTTCGAGATCAGTGTGCGTTCTTCAAAACTCTTTTCAGGGAAAGCAATCAGTAAGTTGTTCATTACTGTTGCTCTTCTGTAGCCCGTGACGTGATATAACATCACAAAAATTATATTGCTTATGCCATACAAAATGGTAAATGGTAGTAATGAAATGAGATATAGAAAACCATACAAAACGTAATACATTCTGCAAATATAACCTTGCCTGATTTTGTTTTAAAAAGACTGAAGACAGGCTATTATTTTGTTTTTGCATAGATCGGAACACTTATAACAGTTTTATATTTGCTAACTTTTTATACATGCCCGGGTGGCGAAATTGGTAGACGCACTGTGTTCAGGTCGCAGCATTCGCAAGGATGTGCTGGTTCGAGTCCAGTCCCGGGCACTTGTTTATGATGGCGTTGAAACAGCTTTCTCGTTCAGCAGCCGCAGCCGCTTGCAGAGCGTTTTTAAAATGCCTTTTGTTATTTCATTGTTTACCATCATGATCTCGTAAAACGGCTCCTGCTCCAGTTTTAAAAGGATGCATTCTTCAAGAGTTGTGGCGCTGGCAGACCTTGCTTCTGTATCTAAAATGGATAATTCTCCTACAATCTGGTTATCGCTAAGTACAGCAAGAGTGTGATCCCCATGATGAATGCGGATTTTACCTTTATGAATAAAATACATAAAGTTGCCAAGATCACCTTTCTCAAATAATATTTTACCCGGCTCAAAATATACTTCTTCTAAAATGCCTGCCAACTCTATCAATTCGGTTTCAGGTGTGTTTCTAAAAATTTCAGAAGAATGTAAAATCAATACCTTTTCTATTAACAGCATTAACTTAATTGTTTAGTATAGATAACACATAATTTTTGGTTTCCTTAAACAGGTGATCGTCTTCTGAAAAACTACTTTTTTCCAGGCTGTGTAAAACTTTTTTATCTTTTTTTATTTTAAGCAAAGTGTAACATGCTACTGATCTCGTCCATGAATGGAAGCCTGCCGGGTTTTTTGAAAATATTTCTTCAAGGATTTTCTCTACTGATTTGTTTTCAATTAGCCCAATGATCTCGTTCTGATTAACGTCCTGCAGCCACTCAATTAAATTGTTGGTTGGCGCAAAATATTTTGCGGGCAAAAGCAATTGGAGCGTTTCGATCGCATTAAACAATTTTTCCCTGTTTCCCAGTGTTATTAATTCAATGATGCGATTGACTTTCTCTGTATCATATAAGAAAGAATAAAGTTTTAAGAGTGTGTGCAGATCAGCCCTGATCTCTTTTTGAATAGCGTCTTTCAGCAAATAAAAAGACTCCTCATGCATGAATCGTGTATAGTAAGCAAGTTTAATATTGCTGTTGTGAATTCTACCGGCAACGCAATGCTCCAGTAAGTGATGATGGTGCGAACCGATGGGAACTTTCTTATTCCATAAAGCATTAACTATTACGTCGGTGTGCGCAGGTTTTTCTTTAAGATACCCTAACAATAAGTTTGTTGAGTTTTCGCCATTTACCTTTCCGGCTGTTATAATAATGGCAGAAAGCAATTGATCATTCAACGTTGTTGTTTCATAATACTCATTCGCAAATGCGTCATCACCATAATAGAAAAGTGCCACTTTAAACGAAGGATATAATTGTCTTTTTTTTGTGACCTGTAAAACCTGTTCAAACAGATCGAGGCGTTTAACTGTGCCAGCCGTTTCAATGGCTTTTTTACAAACCTCATCGTCTCTGTCTGTTAATAATTTCTTTAGAACATCATTAAAGTTTGCCGAGCAGGCTTCTTTAATAATACCAAGCCCTAATAACCTGTCACCGCTGTTTTCACTATCAGTTAGATTATTAATTTCATCGAAAGCCAGTTTATCAGTTTGTTCATCTTTGCGAAGCAATAAACCGATCATTGCTGCTTTTTTGTGATCGGCAGATAACATATTAATGCGATCAATTAATTCCTGCCCGGTAGCGGGACTAAGATAAAACAGTGCCTGGTATAGCAACCCGGTTAAAGCATTGTCATTGCTTTCAATTAATTGCTGTTGTATAATCGGCAAAGCGCTTGTCATTTTATTAGCAATCACCCTTAACAGCACATATACTTTGATTTGGGTGTTGCCGGTTTGCAAGAAATCCAGCAGTAATTTGTGCCGCTCACTATACCCGGACTTTTCCAATAAACTTAGCGCATGAATAACCTGCTGTGGATTACTATCCTGCGTTTTTTTTATGAGCAGCTTTGTTATGCCGGCATCATCAAGAAACAAAGTAGAGCCGGTGAAATAATCTTTCTTTAGTAAGCCTACAAGCGTTGTGAGATATTCCTTCTTAATAAAAACAACGCTTAAACACCACAAGACAAGAAATAATATGAGTAGTTCTGTAACCTGTATAATGGAAATATTACCAAAGTGTGTGCGTAAATAAAAGAAAAGGAACAAGCCAACAATCAAAAGGGCAATCGGCATGGTATGTCCCTTTGCAATCAAATGACCTCTAAGCCTGTCATGTGGTTTTAAAGGCTGAAACAAAATAAAAAATACAGGTTCCTGCAGCGTTGACCGCAACATTTCAGATAATAAAACCATGCCGCCAAAAACATAAAAGGTTGAATCAAGCGAATGAGGCGTAACCAGTAGGAGTGTAATAATTATTAGTAATATAACTGGTGTCACCAGCAATGAATTGGCAAGACCAATTGCCGCAATTAAACGGCTACTGAAAAGCATTTTAAAAAACATACCTATTAAACGCCCTGAGGCAAAGAACAGACCTATAAATGATGCAATCTTGGTGCCTTCACTAAATTTATATTTTACCCCTGCGAGGAAGGTAAAGTCCATCAAGGCAAAAATGATGTAAGACAGCAAGGAAAATAAGGCAATAAAAAATACAATCCGGTTACCAAAATAACGTATAATGAAATTTTTTCTGTCGTCGCCGTGATACAGCGCATGTGTGGCATGCGTGAGATTGGGATCTTCAACGGCAGGTAAAGTATCTCTTCTAAATTTCTTAACCAATAACCAGGCAAATGCACCCGTAATAATGCTAACCCAAAGCAAATTGTTTACGCCAATAAATGGCACCAGCAGCGAGGCACAAACATAACCAAGCATTTTAGCCGGTATATCGCCGGCACCCACCAAAGAGAATAGCCGCCTGCTTTCCCTCACATTAAATAACATAGAAGCCATGCCCCAAAATGCATAGTTGATCAACATATACACAATGAGATACCAGCCGGCAAGCAAGAGTGTGATCCACTTATAAGGAAAAATAGTAAGGCATAACCAAAATGCTAATACAGATATTACAGAAAACAGCACAACAATCTCCAGCAATTTAGAAGAGGTGAGATGCTCATCATAATAACTGTAGATACGATTGAAGATGATAAGCAATACGGCAGATAAAAGATAAACATATCGTAACGCATTGATGTGATATATCGGGATGAAGCTGGTAAGAGAACAGGTGAATAAGAAAGCGGTTGAAATACCTAAAAGGAATTGTATGGCAAATAATTTTTTGACCAATGAAGTTTCATGTGGCTTAATTTTCGGCAATGTAAAAATCCAGCTTCTCATAAATGCATCAAATTTAATGTGGATGCATTTTTAATAGCCATCTTTACCCGAAAGCTATGTCTTAAGTGTAGTTGGACACCTTTTCGAGAGAAATCCGGTAAGTATTTTCTCATTTTTTTTCTTGCGAATTACAAAGGTGTTTAATGTTTTCCTGTTTTTTAGAGGCGTAATTTTTGCGGGCAAAGTTTGTAAAAAATTTATGGGCATTTAAAAATTCGTTTTGCTTAATATTCCAATCATCCCGATCTTTTACAATACCTTTTTTTAAAAATTCTTTATACAAATTTTCTGAAATTTTTTCAAACCTGTCTGTGCCAAGATACAGCAGGTCACCATCACACATTATTTGTTCCAGGTGATTTTTAGGCGTCTGCGGTATTTTGGTTACCATTATAAGCTCACATATTTTCTCAATATCTTCTTCACTAAAACCGAACTGTGGTAAGTGAGTTCTGGCAACATTGCAGGAAATCTCTTCATGATTATTATAGCCTTCAATAAAGCCGGCGTCATGATAAGCGGCGGCTGTTGATAATAGTGTAA
>JBDSRT010000321.1:0-5011 GCA_039929165.1 Ginsengibacter sp. | reverse complement strand
CCGCTAATGTGAGCAAAAGAACGCTAAACAAGGTTTTGAACAGCAGTAGCAGTATTACAATCAGCGCAAAAATGCCGCCGGCTACCCATACTTTTTTTAAATAGGTTAATTTGTCTTGGGATTGATTAGTGTTTGATTCAGGCATAAATTAGGTGGCCAGTTTTTTTTACCAGGTATCTTTTTAATGCAGGCAGTAAACATATGCTGGTTAAAATTTAGTGGTAATGTTGCCCACTCACAAAGACTGTGCTTGTTATTGCGGCAGTCGTAATAAATATAATTTCATCATGCGTTGCAAGGTGAATATCTTACAAAAAGCGATTGTCATCCGTAAAATCTTGTTGGCATGGTTATAGAAACCTTTCACTCAAAAAAAAATCTTTATGTTTAAGCTTAAACCCTTTTTCGCAGTCGCTCTTCTGGTCTTAGTTACGGTATCGTGTAAGGATGAGCCCAATGACAAAGAGATACAGGACAATGTAACCAAACAACTGAAGGACGATAAAAACTATGCAGGCGTTAATTCCACAGTAGAAGACGGTGTGGTTAGACTAACCGGAATGTGTGAGGGCGATAACTGCGCTGCAGATATTGAAAAAAATATCAAAAATGTAAACGGCGTACAAAAAGTAGAAAATAATATTGTCAAGGATAATACTACTGACCTGACCCTGAGAACTTCTGTTCAATCTATTATCACGAAATACCCCGGCGTGCAGGCTGATGTAGCCGCAGGTGTTGTAGTTCTCAGAGGAAGTATTGACCGAACTAATCTGCAACCGTTGATGAGTGACCTTGGTACACTTCATCCTAAAAAAATAGATAACCAACTGGTGATAAAATAAAAGAGGATATAATTGAATAATGAATTTTAGATTATTCACTTTAATAAATAATTATGGAAAACGATCAAAACCAACAAGCTGTGCCTCCCCTTATTGACGAGACAAAGGCAAAGAAAGACACTGAAAGATATTTTAATCTGGTAGTGGATGATATTGCGTACCGTGTTGAATTTGAACCTTTCTTTTTTAATGAGCAGGTGCGTTATTATGTAAGTATAAATGCCGGGACTAGGAATGTATTTGTGTGGGACAGCAGCGTGCTCCAGTTTAGGGCTATTGACGACGCAGCGGGTGTATTGCCTGTAGCGCTGGAGCAGGCGATCAGTGTAAATCTTGAAACGCAAAACCTCACCTAAATTGTCTGATTTAAATACCCACGGTAGTAAAAAAAAAGAAAAACTCTATGGCACTTAAAATGCTTATACAAAAATTGAAAACTGAGGAACAAAATCCTTGCGTAACCATTTCTCTAAACACCCACCGTACCCATCCAAACAATGCAAAGGATGAAATTCTTTTAAAGAATGTTCTAAAAGAAGCAGAAGAAAGAGTAACCAAAGAGTTTGATAAAAGAGAAGTAAAGGAGCTTTTAAACAAAATAGAAACGGTACAAAACGAAGTAGATGTAAATTATAACCTGGACAGTCTTCACCTGTTTTTATCAAACGACACAAAGGAAATTGTAAGGACGCCCTTGCCTTTACATAAAAATACAGTGCATGTTTCTAAATCTTTTGCCATTCGCCCGCTGCTTAAAGCTTATAGCCGCAGTGAATCTTATTTAATAATGCTGCTTTCACAAGGGGGAGTTAAGTTATATGAAGCAATAAATGATGGAATCATCCGTGAAGTCAAAAATGAAGACTTTCCTTTTCCGGAAAATACATCCGAAGTTTTGTCTGCGGAAAGAAGAAGCGACTCTGAATATACGGACGATTTAGTAAGAGAGTATTTTAATAAAATAGATAAAGCTCTCGTGAATATGTATAACGACACAGGCTTTAATTGTGTTGTTGTATGCACCACTGACAATTATAGCCGGCTCACGCAGGTGGCTGATAAACCAACCATTTATCACGGTTATGTAAACATTGACTATAATAACGTAGCCCCGCATCAGATAGTGCAACAAACATGGGAGTTGGTGAAGAATCTTCAGGAGCAAAACAAAACCGAAGCTATTGAGGAAATAAAAGAAGCTGTTGCCAGCGGGAAAGTGATAACAGACCTGCAGGAAATTTACCAGGCTGCTATTGACGGACGTGGTGATCTTTTGATCGTACATCAGGATTTTGCACAGCCGGTAATGATGACCAGCGAAAGAACCTTTGAGCTGGTTGAAGATCCTTCAACCCCGGGAGCCATTGACGACATCACCAGTAATATAGCATGGGAAGTACTCTCGAAAAAAGGGAGGATAATCTTTACAACACAAGACGAAATAAAAGAACTTGGTAAGGTCGTTCTAAAAACGAGATATTAGAAAAGCTGCCAGGATCTCCCCTCTCATTCTCCTCCCCCAAGCCTAACTTTATCTTTTGCAACAGCAATGGGATCACCGAATAAATAAAACATTTTTTTTCTGATACCTTTTGCCCTGCGCACATCTTTCCAGATGTCTATAAACTCGTGAAAATTTATGTAAAAAGGATTGCCCTTGTCATCCAGTTTATGGGTAAGGCCATACACTACTTTTTCATCTTCAAATTGGTAAGTGCCAAATATGCGATCCCAGACAATAAATGTTGCTCCAAAATTTTTGTTGATAAACTTATCCTGCGAGCCATGATGTACACGGTGATTAGATGGTGTAGCAAAAATATATTCGAAAAACCGGGGCAACTTTTTAATGTATTCTGTATGCACCCAAAACTGGAACAGGATCGCAATTTGATTTGCCACAAAGAATATAATTGGATGAAACCCGCTTAAAGCAACCGGCAAATAAAAAATGATTTTAATGTGCTGCACCCAGCTTAGCCTGAACGACACGGTGAGGTTATAATCTTCGCCGCTATGATGCACCACATGGGTGGCCCACCAAAATCTTTGATGGTGAGAAATGCGATGTGCCCAATAGCTGCAAAAGTCAAGAATTATGTAACACGGTATTAATGTCCACCAGTTTAAATAGAGTCGCCATGGCACCAGATTGTACATCAAAATGCTAACGTAAAACAAGGAGAACTTCAGCAGGAACGAAATAAAAACATTCCCTACCCCGACACATATCGATGCAAAAGTTTCCTTATTATTATAAATATTTTTTTTCTGTTTTAAAGAAAAAAACCATTCAATGAAAACAAACAGGAACATAAATGGCGCAGCCCAGACAATGATCTCCGGCGCATCGGTACTCAGTTTTTTTATGTGTTGGAAATTAATGGGCGGTGCCCCGAAAAGGTTAATCATGTAAAATTCTTAAGGTATGCTTTATATTGTTTAGCCGATGCTTAATAGTGGTGTTTATTGTTAAGAGAACTGCGCTTAATAAATCTTTTTCAACTGTAAAGTGAGATTAGAAACTACCAGTGGAAATATTGTGTAGATGCCAACTTTATAAGAAACACTATCAGCAAAAAACAAGCATAGTTTACCCTGTTATTAATCTTTCTCTGGATGAATCTCCCTTAATACATTATGAATAACTTAGCAAACAAAGATGTTGCCAAGGAGTTCAAAATATAAACATCTATTAAACCTAATACCATCTTGTTGCTTTACAGAACTGGCGTGAAGATTTACTAAAAACGATTAATTCTTAATACTGCCTGAGATCCCGGATATTGAATATCAGCATTGTCTTCGGCAGTATAAATAAGCTTATCGGTTTAAAGGAGATCCAGTTTTTAAAAAGCTTTTAAGCGTTTTGAAAGCAAATTGCTTGAAGTATTAAGGCTCCCAATATTTTTTGAAGTGTTTTCAGCAGTTTCTATCCAACCGACGTAAGTGCTTTTTTTGATGGTTCAAGTCTTTTGGGATCTGCCGGCGTATTACATTCAATAATGCGGTAATTGTTGTTGCTATCCTTTTTTACTTTTACGGATCCTTCAGCAAAAGGCACTACAGACGAGGTTTGAAAAGATATTTTTTTAAAGCATGATGCAAGGGAGAAACAAAAACGAATGTTATTTCAATTAAAAAATATTTTTCGTGTTTTTTGTGTCACTGTTTTCATGATTGTTTTTTTAGATTAATAATTTATTCATTGAACTCATCAACATTTTTGAAATAATTAATAGAATGCTTTGTGAAACGCAGATTATATTTACTACTGTGGATTTCCCCGATGCTTGTGAGGATATTCTAGTGAAGCCCTGGTAAATGCTAAGGTCTATGTATGCGTAAGAAGTTCGTAAATAAGATTCAGAAATTTTAGGTTACGATACCGGTGGTAGCATTGTACAGCATATCAATTTTACAAATGAAAGAAGTAGCAGAAATAATCACTAAATACTTAAGCAGCGCACTTGAAGTAATCGCAGCGCTGGTAGTCGGTATATCATTGTTTAAATTCCTATATAAATATTTCTTACACATTTTAAAACCCAATGACGGTATAACCAACCAAACCATCAGGATACAGTTTGGCAGCGGGCTGACGGTTGCATTAGAATTATTGTTAGCAGCAGACATACTTGCAACTGCTATTGCCCCTACATGGGATGAAATTGGAAAGTTAGCCGCCATAGCATCATTACGTACTGCCTTGAATTATTTTCTCGAAAGAGAATTGAAACATAATGAAGGTAAATTATCAATACAACCGAAGCAAAAAATACAAAGTGAATAAGCTATGGAAGAAACTCCAGAGGGATTAAGTTATTAGAAAAAGGTTTGGAAAGATGATATATCTGCTTTAATCGTTATTTTCATTTTATTGTTCAAAGCCACTTTCTCTGTTTTTCTGCTGATAAATTTAACTTTAGATTCCTGCCGCTTAATGCTTCAACACTGCTGGACTTCCGAACATCAAAAAAATAATAGGCGTACGGATGTAAGCCTTTATGTAATCTACAACATCGAAAAAATAACTCTTGAATTAAATAGGTTTTCTTTCATGAAATGAATTACAATCTCCCTGCGTTTTAGTTGATTAAAAATGATTGGAAATGTTAGCGGCTTATTAAGATTATAATACCGCTTGATTAATTCATGAAGTAGTA
>JBDSRT010000320.1:0-6531 GCA_039929165.1 Ginsengibacter sp. | reverse complement strand
ATTTCACCTTTATCAAGCACTAAAATCTTATCAGCTTTTCTAATGGTAGAAAGGCGGTGCGCAATAATAATTGACGTTCTGCCGCTTACCAGTTTATCAATGGCATGCTGAATAAGCATTTCGCTTTCTGTATCTACAGATGAAGTGGCTTCATCCAAAATTAAAATGGAAGGGTTATACAACAATGCCCGGATAAAAGATAGTAACTGGCGTTGCCCGAGAGAGAGCGTTGCACCCCGTTCCATAACATTATAATGATAGCCACCAGGCAGCCGCATAATAAAATCATGCACACCAATAATTTTTGCAGCGTGTATTACTTCTTCCTCCTTAATTGCAGGATTTCTTAAAGTGATATTATCATATATAGAACCACTAAACAAAAACACATCCTGTAAAACAACTGCAATATTTGCTCTTAAATAGCCAAGATCATACGCTTCTACATTGATATCATCAATGGTTATGCTACCATCTTTTATATGATACATCCTGTTAAGCAAACTTATAATAGATGTTTTGCCGCTGCCTGTGTGGCCGACTATAGCAAGAGTTTCCCCCGACTGAATCGAGAAGGATATATTTTTTAAAACAAGCTGATCTTCTTTATAAGCAAAATCTACATTCTTAAAGTCTACCTTGCCTTTCAGCATGCCATGTTGAGCTGTTACCGGTAAATCCGTTGGTGGATCATTTATAAAGTCTGGATTCTCAATCACCTTAAACACTCTTTCACTGGCTATCATGCCCATTTGCAACACATTAAATTTATCTGCAATTATTCTCAGTGGCCTAAATAATAAATTGAGATACATGATGAAGGCGATAATAACCCCGGCATTAAAGGCATTGTTAGCACCCCACCAAACTAAAAGCCCTGTGGAAAAAGCCAGGACAATTTCTACTACGGGGAAAAACACAGAGTAAGCAAGGATCGAACGGATGTTGGCATCTCTATGTTGTTTATTGATCTTTTTAAATTTTTCAAACTCTTTATCTTCTACGGCAAAAGCCTGTACCACGCTCATGCCTGTGATATGTTCCTGTACAAAAGCATTTAAATTGGCAACGGCATTACGCACCATGACAAACGATTTGTTCACGCTTTCTTTAAAAAAATAAGTTGCAATAATAAGAATCGGAAAAGGTGCCAGGCTGATCAATGTTAAACGCCAGTCGACAAAAAACATAAATAAAAGAATCGAAATAATACTGAGCAGATCAGCGATGATGGGAATCAATCCATCAGAAAAAATATCGTTTACAGATTCAATGTCATTGATAGTTCTTGTGGTTAATGTGCCAATTGGCGTTTTATCAAACTGCGATAAATTAAGATGCAATATTTTATTGTAAACGGTTACCCTCATATCTTTTACAACAGTTTGCCCAAGCCAGGATGTAATGAAACTAAAAAAGAAACGCAGGCCTGTTTCTACCAGCAACATACCAATTTGTATTAGGGTAATGATAACCAGCCAACGCATGTTATGATCTTTAATAAAATGGTTGACCGTATATTGAATGAGATAAGGCCGCAGCGGAGAAATTACAGCCAGTACAACTGATAATATTATAGATAAGTAAAGCTTTTTTTTATAAGGAGCAGCGAAACGAAAAACTTTCCTGAGCAAACTAAAATCAAAAATCTTTCCCCACTTTTTTTGTTCCGGCATCAGGCAAATTTATAAACTATTATTGGCCCTGGTATAAGCCTTTATAAAGAGAGCACCAAGGTTTCGTTGTGGCGGAATGTAATCATCAAACAAGTCTTTCTGTGCCTTAGGGCCTTTGGCAAAGTTTGTTTCAAGCGTGTTCCATAATTGTCGCCAGTCAATATTATTGCCGTTTTTAAGGGTTGTATTTATAGCCTCGATGATCGGTTTATTGATGTCTTTTGCGCCAATTTGTTTGGTTGAAATAATATGGGCTTCCGGCGCATATTCCAGTATCTGTTTCAAATTTTTATAACCGCCGCAACTGCCCAGCATAACAATTTTTGCGGATTCCGGTAATTGCTGAATGGTATACGTTAAATGATAACTATGTCCCCGATGGATTACAATACCCGGCCTCAGATTATTCTCCGCCAGGTAATCTATTAAATGCTTTTGTGCATCAGCATCTTTATCTGTTTCATTATCTAAAGGCAGGTTTGCGAATATCCATATCGGTTTGCCTTTTAAAGATTGTATTTCTATCCATTCTTTGTTTTGCGTGATCTTCCAGTCTGTTTTTGGAAAGGAAGTTAAAAAACTTGCATAAGATTCTTTGCCATCTTTATCGCCATAAAAAAATACCTGTTGTATGATCCGGCCTTTTTCATCAGCGGCATAATTGTAATCAACGGTATAAACCGGTGGAATGCCAATTTCTTTTGACAGATCTATTTTATTAGCCGTGTCAGAAGAAAGAAATATCATTTTTAAAAGATTATATAATTTCTGGCCACGTGCATTATTGCTTTGCCGGCAGCGGGTTTCATTATCTTTCACATACTGCAACATTGATTGTAACAGAGCCGGATTTTTAATACTTCCATATGAATCGGCTACATCTACAGCATCTTCAAGTGTGCCCGTATTTTCAAGATTGGCCACGAATGCTTTCATCAACATGTCAGATGTGTTGGGCATTGTTTTTAAAAATGTATCAAGCCTGTTATAGCCCGCCGCCATTTTTATAAACTTTTTAAAATGATCAAAATTTACAGAAAGTAGCAACGAATCGCCCCTTGGGTTAGGCCCGAGCTGACTCATCATTCTATTGAAAGCATATTTATAACTAGAGGTGAATATTTCATTTTCACCTAATACTATCATGTAATACAGATCCTGGGCACTAAGCGGATCAAGCGCCTTAAAGCGGATTGCAGGATTGTTTACTTCATGTAATTCATTTATCGGCGCTACAAAATGCAACAGCGATTTTTTTTGCAGCATGTCTGTAACACCATCAGTACCAAGCATAGCAACAGGTGTATCCCTATGTATTAATCTACTATAATAATCAGTCTGTGTTTTAACCATCAACTTATAATAACCAACACTGTCATATTTTTTGTTATCGTTGCCCAGAAAATTGGAAATGTCTTCGATCTTTTGTTTACCGGAAATGAGGTTATCTAAAAACGGAAAGTAGAACAGAGCATCTTTTAACTTACTTAAGGCCAAGACTGTTTTTATACGATTGTCGGTATTTCTTTTGATCAATCTTCCCTGCACACTGTTAGTTGATTGCGCATAAGAATATAATTGTGTCGGGCTATTTTTAAACGCTGCAAGTATGAGACTGTCAGCAAAAGGTTCTTCTGCATAAGGGCCAATGTTATATAAGATCTTATCTGGATATAGCAAACTAAATTCCAGGAACAACTTTTTCTTCGCTTCAGCATAACCTACATTTTCCCTGAAAATATCAGCATTCATTACTGCGGCTTCATAAGGCACATCATCAATAAGATTGCTAATACTTCTGCCCCTCACATTGGCTTCCATCATAGCCATAAAATTATCAACAAGTAAAGGCGCAATCTCGGGTAGTATTTTGTGACCTTTCCAGTTAGTGTTAAAACCTTTTACCAGGGTTTCTACAAAACGCAGGTAACGTACCTTGTCATTATTTGTAGGCAGCAGTGTATCATTTTCAATACTGTTTCTTAAAGCACTAATCTTACGAAGAATGGCGTCGCTTACCTGGAGATTAATATCGTCTATGCTACCAACTTTAATAATGCCGTCAAGCTTGCCATCAAAGCGGTCAGCCTTCTGCTGTTCAAGTTTTATGTTGTCATGAAAAGCCTGGCGGCTAATAGGAATATTAGTTGTGTCATGAAAACCAAATGATTTAATAGAGATAAGTAGAACAACAAATGAAAATCCGGTTTGCTTCATATGCTTAGGATGATAAATACAAAGATAACTCCATTTGATTTTTGTTATGGATTACAGACGAACACGATTAGTTTTATGCTTCTTGTGCTTTATACATTAACCATATATTATAATTTCAGGAACAAACTCATATTAATAAATTGTAAACTCATCCCTAATAGAAGGGTAATTTTATCAATTACTCTTTCTTTGTATAAACAAATTGTTAATGCAGCCAAAGCCACGTAAGATTTTAATTGCTGATGATGAACCCGACATACTGGAAATTGTAGGTTACAACTTACAAAGTGAAGGCTATGAAATGATCACCGCTAAAAATGGTGACGAGGCTTTAGATGAAGCAAAGAAGCACCAACCGGATATGGTTATTCTGGATGTAATGATGCCAAGAAAAAATGGTTTCGAAGTTTGTAATATTTTAAGATTACAGCCTGAATTTAAAGATACCATCATTTTATTTTTAACTGCGCTTAATGATGAAGGCACAGAAATAAAAGGCCTGGAAACTGGTGGTGATGATTACATCACCAAGCCTATAAGCCCAAAGGTTTTGATCAGCAGGGTAAATGCACTGTTTCGCCGGGTGAATAAAGAGAGCTCAGACGTTATAGAAATAGGTGAGCTTAAGATTGACAGGGAAAAATATAACGTCACTTATAACAACGAACAAATTGTTTTGGCCCGCAAAGAGTTTGAATTGCTGGCCTATCTCGCCTCAAAGCCACATAAAGTTTTTTTACGTAACGAAATCTTAAACCATGTTTGGGGCAGCGACGTTATAGTTGGCGACAGAACCATTGATGTTCACGTACGTAAGATCAGGCAAAAGCTTGGTGCCGATTGCATTACTACGGTCAAAGGCGTGGGTTATAAATTTCAGATTTAATTATCTTTCCATTTTTGGTAACGGAATATCTCTTTTCAACATAGCATCCCTGTTTGCTATTTCCCAGGCGGTCACAAATATCATTTGCACCCTTTTCTCCATCAGCTCAAAATTTATTTTATCTACTGTGTCTGTCGGTTTATGATAGTCTGCTTTTAACATACCATCATAAAAGAACAGCACGGGAACACCTTTTTTTGCAAAATTATAATGATCGCTGCGATAGTAGATCCGTTCAAAATCATTAGGGTCATCAAACTTATAATCTAATGTCAAATTTGAAGAAGTTTTATTTGCCGTTTCGTTGATCACCGGCAGATCGCTGCTTAGTTTATTATGGCCTATTACATAAATATAATTTAGACTGTCAGCGGTGTTACGTTCTGTATCTACCCTGCCAACCATATCAGTATTCAGATCAACAGAAGTTTTATCCAAAGGAAATACAGGATGGTCTGAATAATATTCTGACCCCCACAAACCTTTTTCTTCACCACTAACAGTCATAAAAACAACCGTACGTCTTGGGCCTTTACCTTCCCGTTTTGCTTGGCTGAATGCTTCAGCCATTTCTATAACGCTTACAGTTCCGCTGCCATCATCGTCAGCGCCGTAATAAATTCTATCTCCAATTTTGCCAAGATGATCATAATGCGCCGTGAGAAAGACATATTCATCTTTTTTATCACTGCCTTCAATAAAACCAATCACATTACTGGAGTTGTAAGGAATGCGTTGTCTGGTATAATTGAACCTTGTTTTGGCTTTAGTTTCTTTTTGAATACCCATCAATGGTTCATAAGCCGTTGCTCGTTTAATCACATCAGCAAAAACTTCATCACCTAAAATGTTTTTTGCAATTGAAGGCATGATAGCGATGTAATCCATTTTTTTTGATGAATCATCATTACTCGGAAAATACATAGATGTTTTACGGGCATTATCAATTTGTGCCTGTGACAAACTGGTAAGTGCAGGATTGATGACAAAGGCTGCAAGTGCTCCACGTTTTTTTGCAGCAGCCACTTTTCTTGAAATACCCGGGTACGTCCATATTGAGCTTTTTGATGTGCCGGAAACTATATAGTTACCATCTTTTTTTGGCTCTCCCGCAACAAACACAACGATTTTACCTTTCACATCTTTCCCTGCATAGTCATTGTATAAAGAATCATCAATACCATAGCCTACAAACACAATTTTTTTGGCTTTAAAATATGGTTCTACAATGGCAGGCGGACTGTTTATAAAATCTTTAGCAAACTCATAATTCTTCTTGCCGATTTTTAATGAACTGAACAAAAATGAATCTTTATAAATAGGGTAAGATTGCTGATAGCCATTTAAAGAAGTTGGTGATTGCAATCCAAGCATTTTAAATTGCGACTCTATGTAAGCCGCTGCTTTACGCTGGCCTTCGGTACCGGTTTCCCGGCCTTCCATATCTGCACTTGCCACAATGGTCAAATGTTTTTTAAGATCGTCAGCAGTTATAGTGTTAGCAAATTTTTGTGCATCATCCTGTGCAAATACAGCAAGGTTTGCAAGGCATATAGCCATTGCTGTAACAATAGATCTCATCAATATGGTTTAAATAGAAAAATAAGCAAAGCAAACTTCTGCCTTATTGTGCGACAGCGCAGGCAATTTTATTTAAGCGGTTCTGGTGGCGGCCACCTTCAAACTCAGTATGTAAAAAAATCTCCAGCATCTTTTCTACGTCACCTTCTCTTACAAATCGGGCAGGTATAC
>JBDSRT010000319.1:0-6065 GCA_039929165.1 Ginsengibacter sp. | reverse complement strand
CTGTTTCTAC
The DNA here is from genome assembly GCA_039929165.1 of Ginsengibacter sp. Classification (GTDB taxonomy): domain Bacteria; phylum Bacteroidota; class Bacteroidia; order Chitinophagales; family Chitinophagaceae; genus Ginsengibacter. The sequence continues at coordinate 6,055 of JBDSRT010000319.1, read as the reverse complement.
AGCATAATGTATCAGGCTTTCTTCAGTTGAGTTGTCATTGCTATCGCAGATGATAACTACAGGATTTTGAACGCCTCTTACTGATAATTCAAAGAACATCTTTCTCACGCTTTCTACTGCGTTTTTATTAGTTGAACTCAGGCATATAACTGCAGTTTGATCTGCTTTACACATATCCAATATTCTATCAATATCAAATAACGGGTAGCCTTCGGAGAAGCAATCAATCATTACAAAATTCAAGGCTTGTGATTTTTGAGTGGCTGCATCCATGTATTGCCCGTCATCAAAAATGGGAAGATATTTTTCTTTATCTGTTGTCTTCAACCATGTATCGTGATATACGATCACCTTAAGCGTGCCCGGTAAAGCAAAATTTAAAATTTTATCTCCTGTAAACATATAATCAGCTGCCATATCGCCTATCTTCCATTTATCTGTTTCAGGTTGGTAAGTGTAGCCGATATCAATAAGATGTTGTGGTGTAATTACATCTAGTTTACTAAGATCAGCAATTACGACCGGTACATGCGGCCCACCAATATTGCTTACTTCAAATGTTTTTCTTATAACAAAATCGTGAGATAATTTTATAGGGTGCTGCCATTGAAGATCTTTGTACTGAGAGGATTTCATGTCGCCTTCCGTTACTGAATAACGCTTCACAATATTCTTACAAACGGGGATCTCTAATTCAGGCTCTTCAGTTAACGACACACGAATTGTATCGCCGATACCTTCTTCCAGCAAGGTTCCTATGCCTATAGCAGATTTGATGCGGCCATCTTCGCCATCTCCGGCTTCAGTTACACCAAGATGCAATGGGTAACAATGACCTAATTCATTTTGCATGTACTCAACCAGCAAGCGGTAAGCCTCGATCATAACCCGTGGGTTACTGCTCTTCATACTCAGCACTATGTTATAGTAATTCTCAGCTTCAGCAATTCTTAAAAATTCCATAGCACTTTCTACCATACCAACTGGCGTATCACCATATCGGCTCATGATCCTGTCACTTAAAGAGCCGTGGTTTGTGCCGATCCGCATAGCAGTACCATATTCTTTACAGATTTTTACTAATGGCGTAAAGCGTTCAGTAATTCTTTCAATCTCTTCTATATACTCTGAATCGGAATACTCAATAAGTTCAAACTTTTTTTTGTCAACATAATTGCCGGGGTTTACTCTCACTTTTTCAACAATTCTTGCAGCAATTTCTGCAGCGTTAGGTGTAAAGTGTATATCAGCTACAAGTGGCGTATTGTAACCGCGTTGGCGTAATTCATTTTTAATATTAAAAAGATTTTCAGCTTCATTTTTACTGGGAGCCGTGATACGCACCAATTCGGCGCCAGCCTGTATACAACGGATGCTTTGCTCAACTGTAGCTATGGTATTCATAGTATCAGTTGTAGTCATGGTTTGTATTCGTATAGGATTGAAATTACCTAACAACAAATCACCAACTTTTACTTCTAATGTAGCGAGTCTTTTAATAGCGGTTTGCTGAACAGCCAGAGTTTGCATTTATTGCTCAAATATTAAGAGGCAAAATTACGGGTATTGAAAGGAAGGCATATAATAATGAAAAAAATTAAGGCTTTACACTCAGAAATCATTTAAGGTATTTTATAGAATGCTCAGATATCTGCACCATGATCAATAAGACACCAAATGAAAAGTAGTTACAATATTTTTAGCCTTCAGCCTGCTCAGTTGAATGTTTTTATAAATCTCCTTTCTTCAGTGCATCCACAGCAAAATTTGCAGCTCTTGCTGTTAAAGCCATGTAAAGAATTGAGGGGCTTTGATTACCCGTACTTGTCATGCAGGCGCCATCAGTTACAAATACATTTTTGCAGTGATGCATCTGGTTGTGTGCATTTAGCAATGATGTTTTATTATCCTTACCCATCCTACAGCCGCCCATTTCATGAATGTCTAAGCCGGGCGCCTGATGATTATCAATTTGCTTAACATTTCTGCAACCGGCCTTTTCCAACATTTCCGCACTCTGGGTTAAGAAATCTTTTATCATTTTATCAGCATTATCATCATAACCAACTGACATTACCAACTGCGGTATTCCCCATTGGTCCTGCTTATCTGTACTTAGCCGCACATGATTTTTTTCCTGTGGAACTGTTTCACCCTGTAAGTACATATAGCTATGCCAGCCGCCGGGTTCGGTCATGGCATCTTTATAATTTGCGCCAATGGCTTCCGGCACACTTTCTTCATTAATGCCACCACGATAAGCCCCCATGAAAGTTGTAAAGCCACCTACATAATCCATTTCATGTTTATATAAATTTCTGTAGTTGGCAATAATGGGCTCGGTAGGGTTACGGCCGTAATAATATTTATTTTCAAGTCCATCCATAATACCATTTACAGAAGCCCGGTAATTGTGATGCGCCACATATTTTCCCAGCAAGCCACTATCATTACCCAGGCCATCTGGGAACCTGCTTGACTTTGAATTTAAAAGAATAAGATTGGAGTTAAAGGCAGAGGCATTTACAAAAATTATCCTGGAAAAATAATCAGTTGTATTTTTTGTATTGGTATCTATTACCCGTACGCCAACGGCCTTTTGTTTTTGTTCATCATAAATAATAGAATGCACTACTGAAAACGGTCGTATGGTTAAGTTGCCTGTTTTTTTTGCCCATGGAATAGTTGATGAGACGGAGCTAAAATAACCACCAAACGGGCAGCCACGCATACATAAGTTTCTTGCCTGGCATTTAGATCTTCCCTGGTCGAAATGTATTTGTTTGGGCTCTGTAAGATGGGCCCATCTTGCATGCACAAGATGCCGGTCTTTATAATTCGAGGCAATAGTCTTCTGAATTTTATCTTCAACACAATTAAAATCAAAGGGCGGCAAAAACTCTCCATCAGGCATAGCATCAATACCGTCTCTTGTACCACATACACCTATAAATTTTTCTACATGAGAATACCAGGGTGCTACGTCATCATAAATTATCGGCCAACCCATACCATAGCCATCTCTTTCGGGCGCCGCAAAATCATACTTACTCCACCGTTGACAAGCTCTACCCCATGTCAAAGATTTTCCTCCAACCTGGTAACCGCGTATCCAGTCAAAAGGTTTTTCCTGTACATATGGATGATCAGCATCTTTAATGAAGAAATGCGACGTGTCTTCTGCAAAGCCCGAAGCTTTAGTTATCAATGGATTCTCCTGTAAAAATTCTTTTGTCATTCTGCCACGATGTTTAAATTCCCATGGCTTTTTTGTTGCGGTAGGATAATCTTTATTATGCTCAACGTTACGGCCCCGCTCAAGCAACAATGTTTTAATTCCATGTTCACATAGTTCTTTTACAGCCCAGCCACCGCTTATACCTGAGCCTATAACTATAGCATCATAACTGTTTTGTGCAACACCTTTTGTATTAAGATTTACTAAGGAAGAATCTCCGGGCATAAAATAAATTTATATAGCAAGAAAATGAATTTTGAAGGTAGTGCAATTTTAGAATGTGAAAGAAAAGGGAAGAGTAAATGGGAACAGCTTTTTTACTTAAGATTTATTTACTTTGGTCATCATAACTTTAAGAAAATTGAAAGCTTGTTTCACTTTTTCATTTTCCAGTAATGCTTCACAAGATTGAATAGTTCCACCTCAAATATTATCGGTATTGATATGGGCGGCACAACCATCAAAGGTGCTGTTGTAGCACATAATGCCATTTCAGGAGATATTTTTAAAGTGGCTGTCAATTCTAGCGGCACAGAAGAAGATGTGTTGACCGATTTATTTTCATTGATAGAAAAATTACTAAAACCAAATATTGCGGCTATTGGCATTGGTGTGCCGGGTCTTGTAGATACTTTTTCCGGAAAAGTATTTGATGTTATCAATATTCCTTCCTGGAAAGAGGTTGATCTTAAAACTATTCTTGAAGAAAAATACAAACTGCCAGTCTCTATAAATAACGATGCCAACTGTTTTGCTTTAGGTGAATTTTATTTTGGCAAAGGCATCGATATCAATAATATGATTGGGCTCACTGTAGGAACTGGCTTGGGTTCAGGCATAATCATCAACGGAAAAATATATAATGGCAGCAATGGCGGCGCTGGAGAGTTTGGAATGGTGCAATACCTGGATCACATTTATGAGTATTATGCCAGTGGTCAATTTTTCAAAAATAAATATGGTGTTAACGGCCCAATCATATTTGAAAAAGCAAAAGCAAATAACACAGAGGCATTAAGTATGTATAATGAAATGGGGTATCATCTTGGTAAAGCCATACAAATGATGATGTATGCGTATGACGTTGAGCTCATAATAATTGGTGGTTCTGTAAAGCAAGCCTGGCCTTACTTTTCACAGGCCGTTTGGCAAAGTTTGCGTAATGGTTTCGGCTTTCAAAAATCTCTTGATAAACTAAGAATTGAAATTTCAGAATTACAAAACAGTGGAATTTTAGGTGCGGCAGGTCTGCATTATCAGCGCCTTACTTAACTGATTTTAAAAAAAGGCATTTAATTTTCTTTTGTAAGTCGTAAGACAAAGCCACCGCCGGGTGCCATTTTGATTTTTATTACATCGTCTTTCTTAACAATTGAATTTGTAATAGCATAATCCGATGGATAATTATCTGCATTAATACCATCAATGCAAAGTTGCGCATGGTAACCACCTGCGGCAATAAAGTTTAGTGGCATTTCAAACTCTCTTGGCGTCCAGTCATTCATTCCTCCTATGAACCAATCGTTTCCTTTTTTTCTGGCAGTAATAATATAATCTCCAACTTTTGCTTTCAAAACTTTTGTCTCATCCCACGTTGTGGGAATGCTGCCTATTAGTTTCATGAACTCCGGCTCTTTCATGCCTTGTGAAGGGTTACCCGAAAATATTTGTATCGGGCTATCATATACAATAAACATGGCCGCCTGGTGGCAGCGTGTGCCCTGGCTCATCACCTTTTTATCAATTGCCCTAAACTGCGCTTTGGTAGCGTTATCTAAAATACCGGGTTCATAATCAAAGGGACCAGCAAGCATCCTTGTAAAAGGCAACATCAAATCATGATCCGGCGTTGGCTTATCACTCCAGATATTGTATTCAGAACCCAGCACACCTTCTCTTGTTACAGCATTCGGATAAGTTCTATTAAAACCTTTTGGTGCAAAGGCTCCATGAAACATGATCATGATTTTATGATCGGCGCAAGCCTTTGTAATTCTATGATAAAAGCTTACGGTTTTCTGATCATCCCGATCAATAAAATCTGTCATAATAAAATCTACGCCCCATTTATTAAACTGATTAAGTGCACTATCCAGTTGTTTGTCAAGGGTAGCGCACAATGTCCACATACTTAGCTTAACGCCTTGTTGTTTTGCGTAAGCCGAAAGCGTGTCCATATTTATTTCAGGAGTAATTTTAAAAAGATTTAAATTTTCGCTCCAGCCTGCATCCATCATGATTCTTTCAAAACCAAATTGCTTTGCGAAATCTATATAGTATTTATAGGTAGCGGTATTGATACCGGCTTTAAATGGAATATTAAAAAGATTGATGCCAATAATCCATTCATCAGTGCCTTGGCCTGGATGCACGTAAGAAACATCTTTTTGCCGGGCCGGACTGGCAAGCCGATATACCAGGTCATTACCCGGCAGCTCAACATCAGTTGGTGCTATCATAATCACACGCCAGGGAAAGCTTCTTGTGCCTTTTGTCCTGGCAATAAAATCTTCCCGCTTTGTGACTACTAATTGTTGAAAGCCACCTTCGGTCACTTTTTCTTCACGGGGATAACCTGCAAACTCGCCATGCAAGGCGTTATTATTATTGCCAGATAAAAACATACCGGGGTAATCTTCAAGATCAGATTCAGTAATACCAAGTTTTATTGCATTAGTATCGCCAACCAATACAGGAGTGTAAGCAAGGTCATTTTTAGAAATGCTATCAACATTTTTAAATTGATATAATTCTTCAAAGCTGGTATGAAAGTGATCTACATCCTCACGTGGATGTATGATAGGTATTAAAACTTTT
>JBDSRT010000318.1:0-3857 GCA_039929165.1 Ginsengibacter sp. | reverse complement strand
CATATTAAGTGGCGTGCACTCCTAAAAAGAGCTGATGCCTTAGATTGTGAATTTATTGCTACTGGCCATTATGCCCAGGTTCACAAACACAGCAATGCCCGTTATTTTTTACGCAAAGGCATCGACGATACCAAAGATCAGAGTTACGTTTTGTGGGGCTTACAGCAAGATCTTTTGCAACGTACTATTTTACCGTTAGGCACTTATCATAAAACTGATATCAGGCAAATGGCGCACAGTTTCGGTTATCCTGAACTGGCAAAAAAAAGTGAGAGTTATGAAATTTGTTTTGTGCCAGATAATGATTACCGCGGCTTTTTGAAACGTAATGTTAAAGGCCTTGAGCAGGATGTTGCCGGCGGATTATTTGTAAACCAGGCAGGAGAAATTTTGGGTACCCATAAAGGTTATCCGTTTTATACTATTGGCCAGCGTAAAGGGCTTGACATTGCTTTGGGCAAACCCGCTTTTGTTACCCAGATTATACCTGAAACCAATACCGTAGTTTTAGGCGATGAAGAAGATCTTAATAAAACTGAAATGCAGGTTAGCGGTTTGAACTGGATAAAATATAATGGAGTGAAAGACGGCACCGAACTTCTTACTAAAATACGTTATAAAGACAAGGGAGCAACTGCAGAACTTTTCAATTACCAAAATGGCGTGAACGTTCGTTTTTTTAATGACGTAAAGGGTATTGCCCCAGGCCAAAGTGCTGTTTTTTACGAAGAAGAAGATGTTGTTGGTGGCGGAATAATCCAAAGAATCTAAGCCTTGTGCTACATCTTAAATAAACAATGCTTTTAAAATTACAAGCTTTACTGATTACAGCATTAGTATTTTGTTTTGTGTCGTGTAAAAAGTCGACAGAAACCGTCGAAGCTCTACCAGCTGCGGCGTATTATCCTTTAGATACCGGCAAGTACATTTCCTACAGACTTGATTCAACTCTTTTTATAAATTTTGGCGAGAGAGATACCGTAATATCATATGATGTAATGGACAAAGTGGATGCTAAATTTATTGATAATGCAGGTCGCCCGGCGTTTAGAATCTTACGTTCAATTCGCACTGATGCTAGTCAGCAATGGCAGGCTAACAACACTTTCATGGCTGTCTATGGCGAAAAGGGCGTCGAACTTATAGAGAATAATTTGCGGTTTTTAAAGCTTGTCGATCCGGTAAAAACAGGTTTCTCCTGGAAAGGCAATTCGTACGTTGAAACAGGTTCGTTTACATCTGATGTAAACTATCTTGGTGGCTGGAACTATGCTTATGATAGCGTGAACGTGCCGTTAATGATAGGAGCACAGATTATAGACAGCACCATTAAAATTGTTCAGGCTGATGAATTTTTTGGAGATGATCCTTCATCAGGTTTTGCTGTTTACAGCGAAAAAAATTACAGCATTGAAAAGTACGCAAAAGGTATAGGGCTTGTTTTCAAGGATTTTTTGCACTGGGAATATACTGGCGCTTCAGGTGGCAGCAAGGGATACTATATTGGTTATGGCGTTCGCCTAACTCTGACGGATCATAATTAAACCGATATTTATGTTCTGACGTTTATTAGTAGATATTCTCAGTCATAAAAACCTAATGAAGAAGATTATCGCAGTTTGTATAAGTCTGTTTATTCTTTTTAGAAATGATACAGCCGCCCAATATTCCAAATACATTATAAGATTTACTGATAAGGTAGGTACGCCTTTCACAATTGATAACCCTTCACAGTTTCTTTCGCAGAGATCTATATTGCGCCGTTCTCAGCAAAAGATTAGTATAGATGTAACTGATCTTCCTGTGTCACCAGCCTATGTTGATAGTATTAATCTTGCAGGCGACGTAAAAATTCTCAATACATCAAAATGGCTGAACCACGTTTGCATAGAAACTACTGATACGGCAGCCTTATCTAAAATAAATGCATTTGCTTTTGTACAGGGTTCAACACCCGTTATGAAAGCCATACCTAACCCCATTATCAATAAAAAATTTGATGATACTGCTGTTTCTACGTCTCCTTTAATTAATGGACCATTGGGCGTTACGGCATTTGACTATGGCGCTACATTTCCACAAATACATACTCACCAGGGAGAGTTTTTACACGACCATGGTCTTGATGGAAAAGGGATGATGATCGCCGTTATGGATGCCGGTTTTTTTAGATACACTTCCCTCTCTGCGTTTGATAGTTTGCGACAGAATAAGCAGGTTGTGGAAACATTTGATTTTGTAAAGAATGAAAATGGTGTTGCGGAAGATAATAGCCATGGCATGCATTGTCTTTCTATTCTCGCAGGAAATTTACCCGGCCAATTTGTAGGCAGTTGTCCGAAAGCAAATTATATTTTGTATAGAACTGAAGATGTACCCAGTGAGACTTTAGTAGAAGAGCAAAATTGGATAGCTGCTGCCGAGAGAGCCGACAGTATCGGCGCTGATGTGTTCTCAACTTCTTTAGGGTATACAACATTTGATAACGCCGCATTCAATCATACTTACCAGGATCTTGATGGAAACACAACGATGATTGCCAAGGCTTCAGACCTGGCTGCCAAAAAGGGGATATTATCTGTTGTGGCAGCTGGAAATAGCGGAAATAATAGCTGGCATTATATTTCAACGCCAGCAGATGCAGATAGCGCACTATCCGTTGGCTCAGTTACGGAAGATGGTCAAAGTTCTGCCTTCAGCAGTTATGGCCCATCGTCTGATGGACAGGTAAAACCCAGTGTTGCTTCAGTAGGCAGCGGCACAGCCATTATCAACGCTTCAGGCAATGTAAGTAATGGCAGCGGCACATCTTACGCGACTCCAAATATGGCTGGACTGGCAACATGCTTGTGGCAGGCGTATAAAGAGTTTACCAACATGGATATTATTGAAGCGCTTACGGAAAGCAGCAACAATTATAATATACCTGATGATCGCATTGGCTATGGCATTCCTGATATGAAGAAAGCTTTTGTGATTTTGAACAAACGCCTTTTTCAAAAAAGTGTTAGTGTTTCCGGTTGTAAAGCAACCATTAATTATTCTGCCAAAGGCGATACATCTATGCATTTTATTCTGGAAAGAAAATCTGTTGGAGATAGTGGTTTTTCAAAGATCTATTCCGGTGTGTTTAACCAGCAATTCAGTCAAAAAAAATTTTTTTTTGAAGATGATCTAAGTAATGTAAATGATGGCAATGTTTATTATAGATTTAAGCAAACAATTGGTTCTGATACGAGCTATCACTCAGATTCATTAATGCTATCTTATGCAAATGATTGTATCGTAAAAAAACAGGTTGTAATAATTTCACCAAATCCGGCAACGTCTGATCTAAAGGTGGCCGTTACTTTGGTTACTGCGGCTAAAGTAAAAATTGAAATTGTAAACTATGTTGGTCGGCGAATATATTCTTCACAAAAAGATCAACTGGCTGGCACACTTGTACAATCTATTCTTTTGATGAATGCCGCCACGGGCTTGTACTTTGTAACGGTTTATATCAATAATGAAAAGACAACAGTAAAAAGGATCTTAAAACATTAGATCACTTTTTAAAGATGGCGATAAACAAAGTATCCGCCTGTTCATGATAGCCTTTTATTACAGAAGATTGCAAAAGCTTTAATCCTTCATTGCTTATAAAGTCAACTTGCTGCTCATTTTCCTGTCGGAAGACCGAGCAGGTGATATAAATAAAAACGCCATTGTGTTTTATTAAGGGCACCGATTTTTTTATCACCTGTTGCTGAATGCGTACATACTTTTTGATATTTTCTTTCTTAAAAAAATACAAATTTTCAGGTGTTCTCGCCCACGTTCCTGAGCCGGTGCATGGCACGTCCGCAATAATTGCA
>JBDSRT010000317.1:0-9606 GCA_039929165.1 Ginsengibacter sp. | reverse complement strand
ACAAACAGGGAAAGATCATTTCCACCGCTCAAAAAGAGTTCACACAATATTTTCCAAAACCTGGCTGGGTTGAGCATGATGCCAATGAAATCTGGTATACGCAACTTGGTGTTGCAACAGAGGCTGTTTTAAAAGCTAATCTTTCAGTAAAAGATATTGCAGCTTTAGGCATAACAAACCAGAGAGAAACAACAGTGTTATGGGATCGGCAAACACATCAGCCATTATATAATGCAATCGTTTGGCAGGATAGAAGGACCTCTGCTTATTGTGATACACTAAAAGGAGAGGGGCATGCTGGAAATATTCAACAGAAAACCGGGCTTGTAATTGACGCGTATTTTTCTGCAACAAAATTAAAATGGCTTTTAGATAACTGCGATGGTGCAAGAGAAAAAGCTAACAAAGGAGAATTGTGTTTTGGTACAATTGATAGCTGGCTTGTATTTAAGCTCACCAGTGGCAAAGTACATAAAACAGATGTTACGAATGCCTCCAGAACAATGCTATACAATATTCACAGTTTGCAATGGGATGAAGAACTGTTGGAGCTTTTTGATATCCCGGTTTCTGTACTCCCGGAAGTGTGCAGCAGCAGCGAAGTGTATGGTTATACAGATCAGATATTAACAGCAACCTCAATACCGATCAGCGGTATAGCCGGCGATCAACAGGCAGCACTTTTTGGGCAGATGTGTATAAAACCGGGCATGGTAAAAAATACATATGGCACCGGTTGTTTTATGCTGATGAACACTGGTACAAAACCGGTGATCTCAACCAATAAGCTACTTACAACTATCGCCTGGAAAATTGGTGATATAATAAACTATGCACTTGAAGGCAGTGTATTTATTGGCGGCGCTGTTGTGCAATGGATGCGTGATGGTCTACAGATTATTGCAACATCCGGCGAGATTGAACAGTTAACAGATCAGGCAACCGATAGTAATGGTGTTTATTTTGTGCCGGCCTTTGCCGGTTTAGGTGCACCCTATTGGGATCAGGATGCAAGAGGCTCGCTGTTTGGCATTACACGGGGAACAACAAAAGCACACATTGCGGTGGCAGGTGTTGAAAGCATTGCTTTTCAAACGATGGATGTTTTAAATGCTATGAATGCTGATGCTAATATAAACATTGCAGAGCTACGTGTTGATGGTGGTGCAACAGTTAATAACCGTCTTATGCAGTTTCAAAGTGATCTGTTGAATTGTGCAGTTGTACGCCCATCAATAACAGAAACCACGGCGCTTGGTGCGGCTTATCTTGCCGGGCTTGCCGTTGGCTTTTGGAAAGATATTAATGAGATCGAACAATACTGGAAAGCTGACAAAACTTTTGAGAACAGCATGGACGATAACTTAAGAACTGAGAAAATAAATGGGTGGAAAAGATCTGTCGCAGCTTGCCAGGCATGGGCAAATTATTCGCATCAATCCAAATAAATCATATGCAAATTTTTTTAGGAGAATTTATAGGCACAGCCATCCTGATATTATTAGGAAATGGCGTAGTAGCCAATGTCGTGCTTAATAAAACAAAAGGCAATAGCGGCGGCTGGATCGTGATCACATTTGGTTGGGCCATAGCTGTTTTCACCGGTGTGTTCATAGCATCCAAAGCCAGCGGCGCACATTTAAATCCTGCTGTTACTTTAGGTTTTGCCTATGTAAAAAAAATACCCTGGAGTGTTGTGCCCGTTTATTTTGCCGGACAAATACTTGGTGCAATGGCAGGTTCCATACTTGTCTGGATCGCTTACAGGTCTCACTTCAACGCAACGGAAGATGCCAACACAAAGCTGGCCGTATTTTGTACGAGTCCGGCTATTTATAGTCCCATAAATAATCTTTTATGTGAAATTATTGCCACTTTCGTGCTGGTGTTTGGTGTGTTATACATTGCTTCACCGGCTAATAGTCTCGGTTCGTTAGATGCATTACCCGTTGCTTTGTTGGTGCTGGGAATTGGTTTAAGTCTTGGTGGCCCGACGGGCTACGCTATTAATCCTGCAAGAGATTTTGGCCCAAGAATTATCGCTTCAATGCTGCCTTTGCGAATTACAAATATCAATTGGAAATATGGCTGGATTGCTATTGCGGGGCCAATGATCGGCGGCCTGCTTGCCGGTGTAGTGTATAGTGCCGTAAAACACTTCTCGATATAATTTTTAAAGCTATTTTACTCTTTCGTATTTTTCACCACAGGCTTCAATACATGGCGGCCGCATATATAATTTATCAACATCTACTTTATACCTATAATTAATAGTAGATGAAGATCCTGATAACAATTCCATCGTTGAATCACTCGTGACCTTATAGTTATCTGACTGCTTGTTCTCATACTTTATCAGGCCACTATTGGTAAATTCTATAATTGTTTTTTCAGAAGGGGAAGTCCATTGTCCGCTGCCGTCACCCGGATCCATTAATGATTCAGTAAGTTTCCATTTGCCGACAAGCCCCGTCTTAGATAAGTTTTTACTGCAGCTTGTTAGCAAGGCAGCAAATAATAAAATGGTAAAGTACTTCTTCATGATTTAAAATGAGATTGTTTATTATAAAAGCTTTGCCCGGGTTAATTAAGACTGATTTCAAAAAGCTTTGGCCAGTTCTTTCCGGTGATGAACATTTTTTTGGTGGTGCTGTCATAGGCAATGCCGTTAAGGACATTAGTATCTGTAGTGATCATCGCCTTGGCATATTGATTAAGTAATCCTTCGCAATTCATTTTACCAACAACGTGGCCGTTTGAAAGATCAATCTTTACAATATCATTTGTGAGCCAGATATTGGCATAAACATAACCATTGATGTATTCCAGTTCATTCAAACTATCAACCGGGCCGTTATTGTCAGACACAGAAACTATTTTTAGTTGTTGAAAATCTTTTGAACCCGGCTGATGATTTACAATAAACAATTTATCCGTGCCATCACTTATGATAAGATTTTTGCCATCATTTGTAATCCCCCAACCTTCCCTTGACCAGTTAAGCGTTTCCACAGGTTTTGTAATATCATTAAGGTTATATACAAAGGCTTTATTATTTTCCCAGGTAAGCTGGTAAATTTTATCATTAAGAATTGTAATGCCTTCACCAAAGATCAAGCTGTCAGTAATTGTATGATTTTTGATCGGCGTACCGGTTTTAATATCTACAATGCGCAAAGATGATTCCGTGGGCAAGCCGGTACTTTCATAAAGTTTGCCTTTATAAATTTCAAGACCCTGGGTAAAAGCCTTACTATCATGCGGATAAACAGCATCTACTTTAAACGTGATTGGCTCAGGTGCAGGCATTGCCGGCGCACGGGCAGGTTCTATACTTAGATCTTTATCTACTGCGGCATCATTACAACTGAACAACACACTCAAGAAACAAATAAGGACAAATCGGAACATCTTTAAAATTTATTCGTAAAATTACTGAACCATAAGCCATAAGCGCAGGAGCCAGCATAAAAGAATATACTAAAAGCTTTGTTTTACAATTTATTTGTATTTTATTTGTGGCCTCAACACCTCTGTAACAATTCAAAGATTTCTTCTTTGAGTGATTCTATTTTTCAGATGTGTAAGATTCCCCCAAATTCCTTTGCATTGCCGCCCCGATAAATTTATGATTAGCCTGTAATATTCATTGTTACATCACCCGATGTTTAATATTTGATTCACAGGTTTATGAAGATATTTTTTACCCTGGTTCTTTTTATTGGTTTGATTGGTTCGGCAGCTGCACAAAGACAATGCGGAACGATGGATTATAAACGCAGTCAACCTTCCGTTTTACTGCAAAGCCCGCAAACCTTGGCCGCTGCAAGAGATACAACTGCAAACGAAATTATTACTATCCCTGTTGTAGTTCACGTTTTATATAATACCGATGAGCAAAATATCAGTGACGAACAAATACATTCCCAAATAACAGCGCTAAACCTTGATTTTAGAAAGCAAAATTATAATATTGGAAACGTTCCGGCTCAATTTGCAAAAGTAGCCGGCGATGCAAAAATCAATTTTACTTTGGCAGTTACAGATCCCAGGGGAAACTCAACTAACGGTATTATTCGCAAACAAACTTCTGTTCAACAATGGGACGCTGATGACGCAATGAAATTTTCGGCTGCCCGTGGCGATAACGGCTGGGATGCTAATAATTATCTTAATATTTGGATATGTAATCTTTCCGGGCGCAGCCTTGGCTATGCCTCTTTGCCTGGTACTGATCTTTCAAAAGACGGCATTGTTATTCAATACACGGCTTTTGGCACTACAGGCGCAGTAAAAGCACCCTTTAACAAAGGCCGTACATTAACGCATGAAACAGGCCACTGGCTTGGGCTTATGCATATTTGGGGTGATAATAATTGTGGTGATGATAAGATTGGTGATACACCGCCGCAACAAGCTTACAATAATGGTTGTCCATCTTTTCCGCATTTAAGCTCATGCTCAGCAGATGCAAATGGCGATATGTTTATGAACTTCATGGATTTCACAAATGATGATTGTATGAGCATGTTCACTAACGGTCAAAAAAACAAAATGAGAAGTCTTTTTGCAAAAGGTGGTTCAAGAAACAGTTTGCTGGTATCACCGGGTAATAAGCCTGCAACTGGAGAAGCTAAGCCAACTGCACCAGTTGAAATCATTACCAATAAAGCAACAATTTCTTTTTACCCTAACCCGGCAAAAGAAAAAATCACATTTAATAAGGCATCTATTGAAGATTTAAATGGCCAAAGTGTCTATATCTACAATTCCTTAGGAAGACAGGTTTTAGCAACTAAAGTTAATACTGAAAATCCTTCAGTGGCGGTAAGCAATCTATCTAGTGGCATTTACATAGTGAAAATTGGTGCCGGAAAAAACACGACAACTTTAAAACTGGTAAAGGATTAATTAAGATTCTAAAAGGGTATAGCTTACATTTCTGTCAGACAGATACTTCATTACAAAATCAAAACAACCTGTTTCTCCACCAACCAGCTCCGGCGGAAAAACGCCTTTCTTATTAAATAGTTTATTTGCAATTAACTCAACTGCAGCGTTACAGGTATAGCCCGTTGTTCTTGCCATAGAAGATGTTTTACTTATGGGATCGTATTCGTCATACAGATTATAGATGAAAGTTTTCTTGACAGATAAATCCGTTTTTAAAGTGCCTGATAAGGTGATACGCATAATTGTGAACTCCGCTTCCTCAGTCCCAAGCTTCCATTGATCGAATAAGACAGCAGAAGAAAATTGTAATGGTGTTATATCGACACCATTGTGTTTAATTTTTTGGGTTGAAAAAAAACCACCTTTGATTAATGATTGTATGAGTGACACATGCCCGGGATAACGCAACGTTTTTTCTTTCATATTTGGGATGTGCTTCATCGTATAGATCAGTGACCGTAAACCATCTGTATTAAAACTTTCCAGCGTGCCGGCTTGTGCAAAATCAATACTTTCAATATCACTTAAAGCTTCCCTGGTGATAATGTGACTATTTTCTACGAATCTTGCCGCCCTCGTATATTCTTCAATAACATCAATGGGTGAGAAGGGCGCCTTATATTCAAAAGGCTTTACACGCAGCTTTGGCAAACCACCAACCAAACATTCGAAACGTTCTATGTGCATGAACTCATTATAATATCCAATGATAAAATTGCTCATGCCGGGCGCAACGCCACAGTCTACAATGGCAGTAACATTTTTTTCTTTAGCCAGGCCGTCTAGATGCATAGTATCCTCCGGAGAAAAAGATATATCCACAACATTCTTTCCTGCTGCTAAAACTGCCTGTAGTGTACGGTAACCCATAAAGCCAGGAACGGCAGTTACTACAATATCAAAATCTTTTAATAGATCATCATAAGTGTCTACCTCACCCAGATCATGTTGTTTGATATTAAGCTGAGGATACTTTTGTTTAACATTTTCCAGCACCGCAACACTCCGGTCAATTGATGTAACCACAAATTTTTTAGACAGATCTGCAGCCATTGCACTGCCAACCATGCCTGCACCCAATACAGCAATTTTCATAAGATGTAAAAGCTTTTAAGCGTCAATAATAATGGGTTAAGTTTAAGGTTGTCAAATGTAGCAGATGTATGGACTTAAATTTGTTATTGTTGTAAAAGATTGATTTGCTTTGATGATCATTACCTAAAAATTTATAATTAATGAAAATTGTTTACATCATTTTATTAGCTGCTGTAATGCCTTTAAGCGGTTGTGAAACTGCCCGGCAGGTTTTGAATTCTTCGGGAATGGGCGCAAACACCGGACTTACCAGTACTGAAATTGTTCAGGGCTTAAAGGAAGCATTAAGAGTCGGTTCAGATACAAGCGCAAAGAGACTTGCACTGTTAAATGGTTTTTTTGGCGATGATATGATAAGAATACTAATGCCGCCTGAAGCTCTTAAAGTAGAGAAGACTTTAAAAGATGTTGGTCTTGGCGGCACCGTAGATAAGGCTGTCCTATCAATGAACAGAGCCGCTGAAGATGCTACGAAATATATTGGCGATATTTTCTGGAATTCTATTAAAGCAATGACGATTAGAGATGGTCTTTCAATTTTAAGAGGCGGCGACTTTGCGGCAACCGATTATTTAAAAAACACGACAACTGAACAGCTTACTGCGCAGTTCAAACCAATTATTGAGCGGTCCTTAAAAAATGTAAATGCAACAAAATACTGGCAGGATGTTTTTACTGTATACAATAAATTTAGCACCACACCTGTAAATACTAATCTTACTAATTATGTAACGGAGAAGACTTTGTCCGGCTTATTTTATCATATTGGACTGCAGGAGCAAAAGATAAGAAAAGACCCTGCTGCCAGGGTCACAGATATTTTAAAGAAAGTGTTTGCTACTACGTACAGCAGATAACAAATGAATGATAAATAATTAAGATCCAACATCTATCGACCTCAGAAACTAATGTTTTTATACATCAGTCGCTTCGCCATAAGCCACAGCAGTAGCCTCTTTCAAGCCTTCACTCATTGTAGGATGAGGGTGAATAGCATTTAGTAAT
This sequence comes from Ginsengibacter sp., assembly GCA_039929165.1. Taxonomy (GTDB): domain Bacteria; phylum Bacteroidota; class Bacteroidia; order Chitinophagales; family Chitinophagaceae; genus Ginsengibacter. The sequence goes on along the minus strand of JBDSRT010000317.1, from coordinate 2,553 downwards.
TCATGTGCCGTGGTTTCCAGTTTTCTGGCTACAACAACTTCACTAATCAATTCAGTTACGCTGCTACCGATCATGTGACAGCCTAAAAACTCACCATACTTAGCATCAAAAATTACTTTTACAAAGCCCTGCGTATCGCCTGCAGCTGTTGCTTTTCCACTGGCAACAAAAGGAAATTTTCCAACCTTGATATCATAGCCAGCATCCCTTGCCGCTTTTTCGGTGTAACCGACAGAAGCTATTTCAGGTGTAGTATACGTACAACCCGGGACGTTATTATAATCTAATGGTGTGATCTTATGACCGGCTAAATGTTCCGCAGCATTTATACCTTCTCTTGTTGCAACGTGAGCAAGCGCCTGGCCCGGTGTACAATCGCCGATAGCATATAAGCCGGGTATACTGGTTTGCTGATTTGGATCAACAATAATTTTGCCTTTGTCAGTTTTTACGCCAAGACCTTCAAGACCTAAATTTTCAATATTGGCAATTACACCAACTGCACTTAAAACGACGTCAGCCTCTAATGTTTTTTCCCCATCAGGTGTTTTCACTGTTGCCTTTAGCACGTCACCAGATGTATCAACATTTGTTACTTCACTATTTACTAAAACATCAATACCCTGTCTTTTAAATTGCTTTTCAAGTTCTTTAGAAATCTCTTCATCTTCCACCGGAACTATTCTTGGCAAAAATTCAACAATAGTAACTTTTGTGCCCATGCTGTTATAGAAAAACGCAAACTCAGAACCGATTGCGCCTGAACCAACCACCAACATCGTTTTAGGTTGCTGCGGTAGTACCATTGCTTCACGATAGCCAACAATCTTTTTGCCATCGATTGGTAAAGAAGGTAATTGACGGGTTCTTCCGCCGGTAGCTATAACAATATTCTTTCCTTCAAGTGTTTGTTTGCCGCCATCAGCTGCTGTTACTTCAAGTTGTGTCGGAGATAAAAATTTGCCTGTTCCGATGATCACATCTATTTTGTTTTTTTTCATCAGAAACTGAACGCCTTTACTCATTTTATCAGCAACGCCGCGACTTCTTTTTATCACGTTTCCAAAATTAGGTGTTGGCGCAGCCACATCAATGCCATTGTCTGCAGCATGTTTCATATAATCATAAACCTGCGCACTTTTTAAAAGTGCTTTCGTAGGAATACAGCCCCAATTGAGACACACACCACCGAGACTTTCACGTTCAACAATTGCTACTTTTTTACCCAACTGAGATGCCCTTATTGCCGTCGGATATCCACCTGGTCCGCTTCCTAAAACTATTACGTCGTATGCCATTTTAAAATGTTTAGATGATATAAATGATTACTGCTTAACGAAGAATATTGCAATAATGCGGAGCGAAATTAGATTGAAATAGGGAAAGCGCAAAACCGGTAAAATTGATGATAGGTGAATATTTGACTAGATTAGATTTCACAAGATTATTGATTGAAAAACTTATATCAAGAATAGCTTTTTATAAAAATTCAGGCAAAGGCAAACTTAATTCCTCAGCGTCAGTTTGCTTTTTCTTTGGTGCTTTTGTATCTCTTTCGCCTATCTGTTGACGCCATAAAGCATAGTACAGACCTTTTTGCTGCAGCAGTTCCTGGTGAGTACCTGTTTCGGAAATTCTACCTTTTTCCAGCACATAAATAGTATCTACATTCATTATTGTTGAAAGGCGGTGAGCGATAGTTATAATGATTTGTCTTTTCTCCGCAGCTATATTATTTATAGTGTCCGTGATTGCTTCTTCCGTAAGTGAATCAAGAGATGCGGTTGCTTCATCAAAAATCAGGATTTGCGGATTCCGCAATAAGGCCCTTGCGATAGAGAGCCTTTGTTTTTCACCACCAGATAATTTGGTGCCGCCTTCACCAAGTATAGTATCTAAACCTTTAGGGCTGTTGATCAATTTATAAGAAGAAGATTTTTGTAATGCTGCTATCATCTCTTCTTCGGTGGCATTGGCTTTAATGAATTGTAAGTTTTGTCGCACAGTTCCGGCAAACAATTGTGTATCCTGTGTCACAAAGCCAATTTGCCGCCTGATCTTGTTATAACGGATATCCTTTACAGACACATCATCAAAATAAATATTACCTGATAAAGGCGTATACAAACCAACAAGCAATTTTACCAGTGTTGATTTGCCCGAGCCGCTGGGGCCGACAAAGGCAATAGATTCGCCTGTATGCACTTTAAACGAAATATCATCAATAGAATTTTCAACTGCGGTTTTATGTTTAAAGATGACATTTTGGAATTCAAGTTTTTCAACGTCTCCTAACTCAATAGGCTCTTCAGGTCTTGTTTCTACAGGCTTCTTCATGAGCACATCAAAGTTTTGTAAAGAGGCCTCCGCTTCACGATACGCTAAAATTATAGTACCAAGATCCTGCAGCGGAACAAAAATATAATTCATGATGATCTGCATGGAGATCAGTTCACCGGTGGTTAATACCTTACGAAAGATGAGCCAAAGCAGGATGAAAAGAATAGATTGCTTCAACAGGTTCAATGTTATGCCTTGCAAAAAAGTAAGCGT
>JBDSRT010000316.1:0-2560 GCA_039929165.1 Ginsengibacter sp. | reverse complement strand
TTACATCGGCAATATTTCTAATGTGCGAATCCAGTATATCGGCATCATTTTTACGTTGATAAAAAATACCATGTTCTGATAAAGTAATTAATGAGATGTCATGATTTAGTTTTTCATGAAGCTTGGTGTGAATAGCACTCATTGCTTCAACAGACATTTCTGAAGATAAAATATTCAGGCTTTCTTTTACTTCTTTAAAATTGGGTTTAAAAAGCGTGACATTTTTATAGCTGAAAAAATTCCGGTGTTTAGGATCGACAGCGGTAATAATTTTTCGTTTGTTTGAAAGTGTGATCACTTCTGATATCACATGCTCTGTAAGCACACCCTTATTGTAATCTTCTAAAATAATTACGTCCGGTTTTTCTCTTTCAATAAAATTTATGATGGATTCAATAAATAAATCCTCGTCTTCCTCATCAAGATCTTTCTGAATCTCAGCGTCTAAACGCATCATTTGCTGGTTCCTTCCAATGATGCGTATCTTATTAGTAGTAATGCGTTTGTTCGACGCAAGTATAGCATCAACATTAATATTTTTTTCCTCTAATAATTTTAATAATTGTTTACCTTCTTCATCATCACCTATAACACTTAACACGGCAACAGAAGCCCCCATGGCTTTGGCATTTAGTGCAACGTTGGCTGCACCACCAATCCGCATTTCCTTCTTGGTAACTGCTACAACAGGCACTGGGCCTTCAGGTGAAATTCTATCAACGCTACCCCACCAATACGTATCAAGCATTATATCACCAATCACTGCTACTTTTAAGTGATTGATATCATCAAAGATTTTTATAAGATCAAACGCCATCGCCAGTTGTATCTATTGATTTATGTGACGAGACCGCAATGTAATATAGAGGAATACCTATTAGAGTAATGATTAGTCCGGGCCACGTAAATGCAGGTTTGAATAGTATAAGCAGGATACAAAATGCCAGCCCCATAACTATATACAAGGCCGGAAGCAAAGGATAACCAAAAGCTTTGTAAGGTCTATCTATGTCTGGTCTTTTGCGTCGCAATATAAAAATGCCCGCAATAGTTAATACATAAAAGATTACTACGATAAATGAAACCATATCTAACAGATCGCCATATCGGCCGCTTAGGCATAATACCGCAGCGACAACACATTGTGCCCACAATGCCCACGCTGGTACACCATTGCTGTTTAACGTGCCTGCATTTTTAAAAAATAAGCCATCCTTCGCCATTGTATAATAAACCCTGGCACCGGCAAGTATCAAGCCGTTATTACAACCAAATGTAGAAATCATAATCATAAGGGCAATTACATAAGTGCCAGCATTACCAAACATAGAATTGGCGGCAGAAACGGCTACTCTGTCCTGTGGTGCATGTGCTATATCATTTAATGGTAACACCGCAACATACATCAGGTTGGCGCATACATAAATAACTGTGACAATCAAAGTGCCCATAAAGAGACTAAGCCCGATATTCCGTTTTGGGTTTTTAATTTCCCCGGCAATAAAAGTTACATTATTCCAGGCATCGCTGCTGAATATTGAACCAACCATTGAAGCCGCAATAGCACCAAGCACTGCGGAACCTACAACCGGCACCAGCATACCTTTTTCACCAAATGATTTCATTTGAAAAGCATCCTGCCAGTTGGCCTGCCATACATCCGGTTTAAAGAAAATAAAGCCAGCTATAATAAGGCCGAAAAGAGAAATTAGTTTTGTTGTGGTAAATATATTTTGTATCCACTTGCCCCCTTTTACTCCCCTCGAATTTGTATAGGTAAGAAAAATAATTAAAGCGATAGAAATGAGTTGTGCAGAACTCAAAGTAAAAAAAGTTGGGTCACCAAATTCATCCAACCCTGTACTAATTTTAAGCAAGATATTTGTCTCACTTAGCGATGGAATTAGATATGCTGCAAATTTTGAGAAAGCTACGCCAACAGCAGCAATAGTTCCGGTTTGTATAACTGCAAAAAAACTCCAGCCATACAAAAAGCCTATCAATGGATTATAAGCTTCTTTTAAATAAACATATTGACCACCGGCCTTTGGAAACATGGCACTTAATTCGCCATAACTCACCGCAGCGATTAAAGTCATTAAACCGGTAAGTAACCATACAATAATAAGCCAGCCGGCGCTGCCAACGTTGCGTGTAATATCTGAGCTAACGATAAAAATACCTGAACCGATCATAGAACCTGCCACGATCATTGTTGCATCAAAAAGGCCCAGACTTGCTTTAAAATTTCCAGCGTGTTCACTCATAACTACGCTCTGCCATTTATAGCAGCTTGCGGATGAAGATAGTGTTTTTCTATATGTGCAACAGCCTGTATTGATTAGAAAATACAATACGCAAAAGACAACTTTTATTTACCAGATTCAGTGTAACTTTTATTTAGACCCACTACAACATCCCGGGTAATATCAAGCGTACTGTCTTTATAAAACATAAAGCCAGGTTCATAGGAAAAGATATAATCAAAACGCTTATCCTTATTATATACTTTCAAAAAATCCTGTATTTTTTTAAGAATGTCATCTTTCATTTTTGAGTT
>JBDSRT010000315.1:0-2548 GCA_039929165.1 Ginsengibacter sp. | reverse complement strand
CCATCAGCCTTAATTATTTTATGCAATTTGCCTTTATACCTAAAACTCATTGGTGGATAATCTGGCACCGGTGCAGTCACTTCAATAAGCTCAGGTTTGGCCAATAATTGTATAGGTCTTGGTCGGTCGACCTTCCAGGGGGTTTCTGGTTTGTCATTGATAGAAGTTGCTTTTTTATAAGATCTTTCAGGCCAGTAATGTTCATCCGGTAGATAGCGATGTATATGACCTGGTCCAAATTTCCCTTCAATTCTATCCAACAATTCAGCAAGTTTGGTACTACCTAAACCACCACCATCACTCCACATTTTTCCCTGCACAGGAGATAAGTCTTCTACTTTTGGCGCTTCAAGCGTAAATAGTTCAATGCCTAATGCAGGTTCAATAGTTTCAATTTTATTTTCAAATAATTTAATGAGATGTTTAGGATTTGATGATGGTCTGTTAGTACCAATATCAATAGTTTGCGTTTTACCGTCTATACGATAACATCTAAAAACTGCACAGCGCAAGCCTTTTTCTTCTTGTTGCAGCCGATTACACAAAGAATTGAGCACTCGTTCAAGAGCAATTACAATACCTGTTGATGTTACAATTGGTTCCAGGCATGGTAATCGTTCGGTGTAGGGTTCAGTAGGTATTACAGGTTGTATAAATTCATCTTCATAGCCTAATGCCTGGTCTAATCTTTTTAAAATCTCTTTACCAAACCGTCGACGTAAAGCTGAGCGTGGCATATTGATAAAATATTTGATTTGCAGTAAGCCAAGCTTATCTAATCTTTCAACAACATCTGTTTCCAGGCGAAGAGAAGCAGGTGGTAATTGAAGCAATGCAGTTGCCTGCTGAGTACTTTCAACAATAGAAACGCTCTTACCAAATCTTGCTATTGCCCAGGCTGTACCAATGGTATCAGCTATAGCAACGCCAATAAAGTAGCCAAATTTTTCTAATCGCTTACTAATATCTTTAAGATATTCTTTTTCACCGCCCCACAAATGCGTACAACCTGTTATATCTAACAACAACCCATCAGGGCAATCAATAGCTACAATAGGTGAATAACGTATAAACCATTCTGCAAACCTTTTTAGCAATTTTGATGCAAGTCCAGGTTCATCATCAAATACCTGTAATGATGGGATAATTGCTCTTGCATCTGCCACAGTCATTCCTATATAAATACCTTTCTCTTCAGCCAGTATATTCAAAGACGTAACAATCAATCGGCCATGATCAGGTACAGCCAATACGAAGGCCATATCACGACAAGCAGGCTTACGGCGAATAAACCAATCTGTTTTAAGATTACGAAACCATATGGACATAAAACGCTTGTGCATATCATCCGGCCTTCTTTTGTTGTTCCTGTTGATGAACAACGGTCATTTTTGAAGGATGCTTAAAGCGCCCATCAATAAACTCGATCTGCCATTTACCTGGTTTACCGTTTCTTACTTTTAATAACTCTACATTCCAGTGGGGGACACCAACGCCAGGGAGATTATTTGATAAGTTTGCAGGTAATGAAGTGATTTGCCAGCGTGTAACACAGGCTGTAGTATTTGGCTTAAGTGAGCTCTGCCGAAGAATTAATCCTGTGACATTACTTTTTTCTACTGCCAATTGCAGGCGGCGTGAAGCAATAAAACTTAAATCTTTTAACTCGGCTACAACCGCAGCACTACTTTCACATTTAAGTGCTTCTTCCATAGCCCATAAAATTTCTTTCTCTTTTGCCAGATTTATAAAGATGACTTTATCAGGTTCTAAACCGAATGATTTCAAGGTCGGCGGGAAAATAATTGTAGCAGAACCGATCCAGATAATAGCACCTCTCTTACGCATTAGAGATGCCAGTAAACCTCCAATAAAACCAACAGATGCAGCAGCATTTTCAGGAGTGTGACAAAGAAATTCATGAACTGCAGCCGTCGGAAATATTCTATTGGGAAAAGCATTGTTAATTGATCCAAGACCAAGAGGGATCACATTATTATCAGGGAGTGCTTTAAATCCCTGTAAAGGGAGAATACTCCTTTGTAACTGTTCAATAATATCAATTTTCTCAATGCTCACGGTAATATAATACTTAAATATTTAGCAATGTACTACTAAATTATTTAGTATGCTTGGCCGCTTCTTGGGGAACTAATATTGATAACAATCTGATAGTCTAAAAAGCTAAAAATTCCGTAAACACTGAATAGCTTCCATCTGCCTTTTTTATATGGCCAGGGGAATGTATTTTTCTTAGAACGTGAAATCTTCTTCAACATTGGTATCGTATTCAAAATTTTACAGATTTTACTACCCTCATATTCATTTACACCATTAAAATGATGGAAAAGAATTACTCTTTTGCAGAGTCCTGTAGTTCTAATTTTAAATCCAACTACTTTACCTATACCTAAATGATACATTTTATTGGCATTTGCTTTAAGACATAAAATGGTATCACTAATGCTTTCCCTATGGGTCCGTTGTCCAAATGCCATGCATAAAAACTGTTTCCAACAACTAAATTGCTTTACCTTGTAATCACCAA
>JBDSRT010000314.1:0-4245 GCA_039929165.1 Ginsengibacter sp. | reverse complement strand
GCGATCAAGGAATGATACGTTGCTAAGTTCTTTATGAAAATCTTTTAGCAATTCAAGTGATAATGGTTTGCCGTCCTTTCTTTTACTTAAAGAAAAAACTTTATTGATGTTGCCGCCCGAGCCAATGGCAATAACTTCTTTATGACCTTTGATCTTTTCTTTAAGTGTATTTTTCATATCGTCCCACATCACATCTGTAACCATATTTTTTAGAAGACGTATGGTGCCAATGTTATATGAATCTTTAAACACCAGTTTGTTATTGCTGAAAAACGTAAGCTCTGTGCTGCCACCGCCAACATCAATGTATAAATAAGAGTGATCCTTATCCATATTTTCAGCAATATGGTTTTCATAAATAAACGATGCTTCGGTGCTGCCTGAAATCACTTCTATATCAATGCCTGTTTCGTTATGCACTTTGGCAATAATCTCTCCGGCATTTTTTGCATCTCTCATAGCAGATGTGGCGCAGGCCTTTAAATGAGTAACACCGTAAGCCGAAATTAAATGTTTGTAAGCCTGCATGGTCTGCATGATCATTTCTGTTTTCATAGCGGATATCTCACTGGTAGAAAACACATCAAAGCCAAGACGCAGCGGCACTCTTATAAGATTTAATTTTATGAAGGATGGTGTGCCATTACCGTCTTCAGTTACTTCTGTAATCAACAGCCGTGCAGCATTACTTCCAATATCAATTGCGGCAAGACGCACTAATAAGTCTTATTAAACAGGTAATTATAAGTTTCAACCTGGGATCTTGTGCGAAGCTCATCTCCTGGTTGCACATAGTCGTTGTCCTGACCGTTATCTAACATTCTGGCCTTCACATTATCTTTAAGCTGTATGTTTAAAATGTCTTTTAATTCCTCCTGTATTTCTTTGTTATGTATGGGGCAAGCCGCTTCAACCCTATAATCAATATTACGTACCATCCAGTCAGCAGAAGAAATATATACTTTCTCTTTACCATCGTGATGAAACACCATCACTCTTGCATGTTCAAGATATTCATCTACAATACTTATAGCATTTACTTTTCTTTTAAATCTTTTGCTTTGAGTGTACATGCAACAGATACCGCGAATGATTAGTTTTAATTTAACGCCCTGGCGTGCTGCTTCTGCAAGTTTTAGTATTAAAGCTTCATCACTTAATGAGTTTAATTTTATAATGATAGAACTATGTTTGTCTTGCTGAGCGGCTTTGATCTCTTTATCAACTAATGATACAAGGCTTTTACGCATTGTTACCGGGCTTGCCAGTACTTCAGTACATTCTTTAAGCGCCAATATATTCTTAGGATTTTCCAGGTAAGTAAACAGGCGATTGATATCAGTCATAATAGCCCTGTTAGATGTGAGCAAACAGTGGTCACCATAAATTGTGGCCGTTTTTTCATTCAGGTTTCCGGTGCTTATAAAACCATATTGTATGGTGTGATTTTCAACTTTTTGTTTAATCAGACAGATTTTTGCATGCACTTTTAGAAATGGCATCCCAAGAATTACTTTAACGCCGGCATCTTCCAATTCTTCTTTCCAATCAAGATTGGCTTCTTCGTCAAACCTTGCACGTAATTCAATTACAACAGTTACTTCTTTACCATTACGAACAGCATTGGTTAAGGCATTAATAACTTTCGATCTTGAGGCCAGCCGATAACATGTAACCTTGATGCTGATTACATCTGGTGATATAGCGGCTTCTCTTAATAGGTCAATTACAGAATCAAAAGAATGATAGGGAAAGTTTAAAAGAATATCTCTTTGCAAAACCATTTTTGTAACGCTGGTTACATTTTGCAACAATGGATGAATAAATGGACGATGGCGGTAATTGATGTTTTTAAACACTTCATCAGGAAAATTCATGAAGTCTTTAAAGTTATGAATGCGGCCACCAGACTGTATGTTATCCTTTACTGATAATTCAAGCCGTTTTATTAAATAGGTGAGGAGAGCCGGGTCAATATCCTTGTCAAAAATAAAACGAACAGGTTTTCCTTTTCGGCGATTCTTTAAGCCTTTCTCAATTTTTTGAATGAGTGAAGTTGACACATCATTATCAATATCGATTTCTGCATCTCTCGTCACTTTAATAATGTGAGCAGAAAAAGTATCATGACCAAAAAAGGAAAATATTCTTGGCAGAGAAAACCTGATTATATCTTCAAGCAAGATGATGTAATGCTGATCTGTTGACGATGGCAGGATGACAAAGCGGGGAACGCTTCTCACAGGCACAGACACCAAGGCAAATTTTTGCGGAATGCTTTCATCAGATTTAGAAAGTTTACAAGCCAGGTAGATGGACTTATCATTTAGCGTTGGAAACGCCTGCATAGTTTCTATCATCAAGGGCACAATGTTGCTCCTGATTTCATTATTAAAATAATCCAGTACAAACTTTTGCTGTTCTTCATTAAGCCCTGTTTCTGTTACAAGATGTATATTTTGTCTTTCAAGGTCTTCTAAAATTTCAAGCCAGATGCGGTTAAATTCGTTTTGTTGCTGGTTAACTTTTACCGTAATTTTTTCGAGTATTTCTTCAGGCGGATAATCAGTTATGTCATTATACTTCGTCTTGAATTCAATCATTCTTTTAAGGTTACCTACTCTTACCCTAAAAAATTCATCAAGATTATTTGAAAAAATTCCCAGGAATTTTATGCGTTCTCTTAGCGGAACTGTTATGTCTGCGGCTTCCTGTAACACTCTGCCATTGAAGGCAAGCCAGCTCATATCCCGAGTTATCAGACGTCTCTTTCTCATCACTTATATATTATTTGTGTCAGATATTTTTTTGATTATCCCTGTTGTAGAAAAGCCTTCCTGCGTTTGAATGATCTCAACGTTGCCGCCATTATCCAGTACTTCTTTTGCACCGACAATATCATCAATCGTGTAATCTCCGCCTTTAACCAAAGTATCAGGAAGAATCATTTTAATTAAATCCAGTGGAGTATCCTCTGAAAAGATAATTAATGCGTCAACCATTATCAATGAAGCCACCAGGTAAGCTCTTGACTGTTCACTATTAATCGGCCGAAGATCGCCCTTCAATCTTTTCACAGAAGCGTCTGCATTAATACCCACCACTAAAATATCGCCAAACGCTGCCGCTTCTGTAAATGTATGTATATGGCCTTGATGAAGAATATCAAATACGCCATTTGTAAACACAACTTTTTTTGACAGTAATTTCCAGATATGGAGTTGACGCATTAGCTGGTCAACATCATAAATTCTGGATGACAGCGGCTGCTTTAACTTCATGTTCTTTCCTGTTTTTTAAAACTAATATCATAAAACTAATAATTCCGACAATGATAATGATGCCGGTCGATACGCCCCATATCAGCCAGCCAAATGAAACGTTATCTACATTATAAATCAACAATACTTCCTGTACGGCAAACGGAAAAGCGCCTATGCCACCCGGTGAAATGATCATCCCCAACGTAGCCAAACTCAATACGCTTGCCGCCTCTACAATACCTAAATGTGATGTTGCAGCTAGGGCTGAAAATCCAACGTATATCTGCAATAAATACATCAGCCATATAAAAATTGTATGGCCGATAAACCAGTTTTTTCTTTTTAAAAAACGTATGGTATGCAAGCCCTCACGAAGGCCAAGGAAAAATTTATTGATCGATTTGATAAAGCCGACTTCTTTGAATTTTTTAAGAAGCCATCTGATTAGCATCACAGCAAAAATCATAGCAAGAACTGTCAGCAACAACACAATCGCAAGATTAATTGAATTACCAGTTTTTATGCCGTTAAACTTCTCTTTTACAAAAGCACTCACATTTTTAACCTGTACTAGAATTGTAATAACGATTAAAATAAAATAGCAAACAAGGTCAAAAGCCCTTTCAATTAAAATCGTTCCTAATAATTTATTCAGGGGAATATTTTCATACTTCGTTAGCAAAGAACATTTTAAAACTTCACCAGCCCTGGGTAAAAATGTATTGGCTACATAACCAGACATAACTGCATAAAATGCATTAGATGTTGATGGATGATAGCCGAGTGGTTCGATTAAAATTTTCCAACGCATAGCCCGGCTTACATGGCTAAGCACACACATTACTATGATTGGAACGATCAACCAATAATTCGCTTCTTTTAAAGATTCCGAAAACTGGAGGCGCTGCACATCAGTCATTTTGTGAAATTGCCACCATACTAAAGAAATGCCCAACCCAAGAAGAAGCACGTATTTAAGAAC
>JBDSRT010000313.1:0-3973 GCA_039929165.1 Ginsengibacter sp. | reverse complement strand
TATCAATCGAATATACAATCACAGTCCGGGATCATTCCAGGCGCTGAACGGATGGACGTATACGTGCCGTTGCTTAAAGGAAAGAAGGTTGCTTTGCTGGCCAATCAAACGTCATTGGTTGGCAATACACATTTATTAGATACACTTTTAAAACGTGGCGTTAATGTAATGAAAGTGTTTGGGCCGGAACATGGTTTTCGTGGTAGTGCAGATGCCGGCGAGAAAATAAATTCATCAATTGATAAAGCCACCGGTGTTAAGGTCATAAGCCTTTATGGTGATTATAAACAGCCAACAACAGAGGATTTACAGGATGTTGATATTTTAATTTTTGATATACAGGATGTTGGTGTAAGATTTTATACTTACATCTCTACACTGGAATATTTTATGGAAGCAGCTTTGCAAAATGCCAAGCCGTTAGTCATATTAGACCGGCCAAACCCGCTTGGTTACTATGTTGATGGACCTGTGCTTGATAAAAAGTTCAAAAGCTTTGTCGGTATGCAATCCATACCAATTGTTTATGGTTTAACCATTGGCGAATATGCTATGATGATCGCCGGTGAAAGATGGCTTTCTGAGAAGGCTAATGAGAAATTTGATTATTACAGGCATGCAAAAAATTCTGCAGATACACCTTTTCATCTATTGGTGATCAGGTGTACAAATTATGATCATACCAGTAAATATGTTTTGCCTGTAAAGCCGTCACCAAATTTACCCGAAATACAATCCATTTATTGGTATCCATCAACCTGTTTATTTGAAGGCACGGTGTTGAGTGAAGGCCGCGGTACAGAAAAGCCTTTCCAGATTTTCGGCCATCCATCTCTCCCCAAAACTCTCTACAGCTTTACACCGGTAAGCCGTGAAGGTGCAACAGCACCAAAGTTGAAAGACGCCACCTGTTATGGCTGGAATGTGTCAGGCACACCGGAAGATGTTCTAAAGAAAACAGATCATAAATTACAGCTACAATATCTACTTGATGCTTATAAACAATTTCCGGACAAGGATAAATTTTTTCTGCCGAATAATACTTTTAACAGGCTTGCAGGTAATGATGTGTTGCAACAACAAATTATCGCAGACAAAAATCAAAACGAGGTAAGACAGTCCTGGGAACCGGCTTTGTCTAATTATAAATCTATACGCAAAAAATATTTGTTGTATAAAGATTTCGAACAACTCAGTCCATAAACACATTCCCTTTTAATACTGTTGAATGAAAGATCTTAAGATTGTTTTTATGGGGACGCCGGATTTTGCTGTGGCGTCACTTAAAAAACTTTTCGATAATGATTACAATGTAGTTGGCGTAATTACAGCGCCTGATAAACAGGCGGGCCGTGGGTTGCAGCTTTCTGAAAGTGCCGTTAAAAAGTTTGCGCTTGCACGTGACTTAAAAGTTTTGCAGCCACTTAAGCTTAAGGATCAGGACTTTATAAATGACTTGAAAGCTTTGCAGGCAGATGTACAGATTGTAGTTGCTTTTAGAATGTTACCTGAAGTGGTTTGGAATATGCCTCCTATGGGCACTATCAATGTGCATGCGTCACTGTTGCCAAAATATCGTGGCGCAGCGCCGATCAACTGGGCCATTATCAACGGTGAGAAAGAAACAGGCGTTACAACATTTAAACTGCAACACCAGATTGACACAGGTAATATTTTGTTACAGGAAAAAACAAGTATAGAAGACAATGAAAACGCCGGTGCATTGCATGATAAATTGAAAGAGCTTGGCGCTGATGTTTTACTTAGAACGCTTCAATTATTAAATGATGGAACACTGGTTGAAAATCCACAAGACTTACAAAAGAATAGTGCTTTTCATGCGCCGAAAATTTTTACAGAAACATGCGTTATCAACTGGCATCAGCCGGTACAAAATACTTATGATCTTATAAGAGGTCTCTCGCCATACCCAACAGCATTCTCGACTTTAAAGGGCAAACAACTAAAAATATTTAGTTGCAGAAAAGAGGAATTAAAGCACAATGTGACGCCCGGTGAATTTGAATCGGATACAAAAACTTATTTAAAGTTTGCCGGAACCGATGGCTTTATTATAGTTGACGAATTGCAACTCGAAGGCAAAAAAAGAATGACGACAACAGACTTTTTAAGAGGTTACCGGTTTTAATTATCTGGTGTAGGAAATACTACAATCAAACCTTGTAGCAGTTAAGCCAAGTTCACTTGCTGCAGCATTACTAACCAATAAAACAAGTCCGGCGTTTTGTTTCATATCCGGTAACAGGTCTAATACTTTTGCATAGATTATTTTACCGGTAGCTGAATTAGTAATTTTTAAAATAGTTCCCTGTTGTGCTGTGTTGTGAAAGCAATAATATTTGCCATCCTGCCAGCCACTGGTGCTTTTAAACACACCTGAAGCACCTGATTCATCAACAGCCTTCCTGCTTTTAGATTGCTCTTCATACAATGTCTTGAATTTTCCTCCATTGAAATTGCTTGGTGCATTTGCCGGCGTATTCGACACGATTACATCATTATTTTTAGCAGCAGGTTTTTCTCCAATCTCCGTTTTTTTATCAATGGTTTCTGGCTCTGGATTTCTAACGGCAGGTACGGGTTCTTTTGGCGCATCCGGCTTCACGTTTGGCGGCGATGATACTACTTCATTTTTTTTCTCTTCCACAGGCTGTGCTTCCTGCGCCACTTGCTCAACATCATTAGCTTTTATATACCCTACAATAATTGGCTGATCTTTCTTTACAGCATCAGAGGAAAGATTATTCCACTTTTTAAGTGTTTCAATAGGCACTTTATTATAATTCGTGCTCACTCTGAACAAACCTTCGCCGCTATTAATGAGATGATGAACAGGGATACTTTTGGCCCCAGCTCTGCCACTGGCATCCTGGGAGAAGTTTTGTGCTGTAAGCGGAATTTTAATAGTTGCTCCAAGATCTAAACCTTTATCAAGACTCAGATTATTATAACCTGCAATATCTTTAGGACTTACATTGTATAACCTTCCAACGCTATAGAAATTTTCTTTAGCCACGACCTTATGATTTACATATAAGTCAGGTGCAGTACCACCAATTATTAGGTCCTGCGCCTTTACGGCAAATCCGCTTACCAGGAAAAAACAGATAATAGTTGTTTTTAAAAACAAATAGCGCATGTACTTTTTTTTAATTCACAGGAAGAAGTTAACCATCGCAAAGATGGTATAAAAATGTTGAGATACAGTAGTCGCATCATTTCCCAAAAGTTAAGATTTATTTCATGTCGGATTTATAAATTATAATTCGGCACAAGGTTTTCATTATAAATTTAAAATACAATCATGGCAAATAATTCTTCTGCACCAGAACAACAGGACTTACCTGGTTATCCACATTATCCGTCAAATGAAGACATCATGAATGTAAAAGACCTTAACAGGGTTTCCCTTGATGTAGAAAATCTTTCCCGTTCTCAAAATGCCGTTGAGCCCACACCGAATAAATTTACTTTAGGCCACGTTGGAAATAATACCGAACCTGTTTTGCCGGAAGACGACGCAGAAGATATAGACGACCCGGAAACAGCAGCCGCAAATCTCACAGAAGATGATTTAATTGCTCTAGGAGAGGATGACAGTTCAGTGCCAAAAAATCCGGTATTAGATGGTGAAGATCTTGATATACCCGGTGCCGAAGACGATAATAGTAACGAAGTAATTGGCGAAGAAGATGAAGAAAATAATTATTACAGCATTGGCGGTGATGCACATGAGAACCTGGAAGAAGACCGCGGTACAGAATAGAACACAATTTTAATCCACAATATTTTTGATAGCCATCCCAGGGAAGCCAAATGCTGCTCTCTGACACACACCATTCGGGGGAGAACTGATTTCTCCCTCTTTTTATTTTGGAGCATTACAATCGTTGCTGCCATCTTTTTACCATTTCCTTTTGCCAATTGCCAAAATCGCCTGATAAAATTTTTT
>JBDSRT010000312.1:0-5136 GCA_039929165.1 Ginsengibacter sp. | reverse complement strand
ATTGTTGCCAAAGTTCAGAGTCCATCTACTCAGAATAGTTTTCTGCACTTACCTTCCTTGCAAAATTTAAAAAAACCTTTTTCGAAGTCTATGAAAATTGCATTTGCAATAGCCCTTGGATTTTGATGTTATTTTTTCAGGCAGCTCAAAGTATTGAAGAGCAATCTTTTTCTATTGCTAACCAAGATATCTTTTGTAATTTGAGAGAACAAAAATCTTGCATATGAAAAAGTTACTACCGGTTCTGTTGGTATTTTTTCTTTCTAAATGCGCCCAACAAGATTCTACTACCAAACTTAGCATGTCAGGTGTTTACTCTTTAAAGCAACAAACAGTCACAAATTCTGGTAAAGATTCCATGGTTGATAAACGGCAGCTTAAAATATATACGGATAAGTATATGATGTATGCCTCGCCAAGCCCTTCTGACTCATTGGCAAATTATGGTATTGCCACATATAAAATTGATGGCAATAAAGTAACCGAAGAAGTTTTTTATACCTCCGCCAATGGCTCCACAAAGGATACTTTTGTATTAAAGGTTGATAAAAATGAAGATGGTTACAAACAGGCAATTGAGAATACTGATGCAAATAATAAACGAAATTCCAATGCAACATCAACAGAAATTTATGAAAAAGTAGGTATGGGAGATAGCTCTGCTTTAGATGGTGTATGGAAACAAACCACCAGACTTTTTATTAATAAGACTGGGGATACTTCTGTTGATAATGTTCAAACTCAATTTAAAATTTATCAGAACGGGTTTTTCATTTGGGCAAATACTTATGAAGACACCGTCTTACATAAATTTCCTTCTGCATTTGGTTATGGCACATTCACTATGGCTGGTGATACCTCGGCGACAGAAGTAAATATCAACTCAACCTATGCCGTATCCCTGATAAGTAAGCCGTATGTAATAGGTGTAAAATTTAACGGTACCAACGAGTATGTACAAACACACTTAAACCCAAATGGCGATCGTTCTGTTGAGATATACCAGCGTTTACAGTAACATCATTTGCATATCTGATTTTTTTTCTATCTTATGCAGATTCTAATTTCCGGAAAGCCAAAAATATATTCATCGCTAACCTTTGATGAAATTATTTTATCAGAATCCTTACGAATGGTTCCCGAAACAGATATTCTTCAACCGCTTATTGCTTATTGCAATGCTATTCATCCCATGTCTGATGGCCTGGTTGATGATCTCTATAGTTATGGCGTAATAAAGCATTATAAAAAAGATGACGTCATTCTACATCCGGGCGTAGTCGCCAATTTTGCGAGTTGGGTTTTAAAAGGCGCATTACGCAGCTATTATATACGTGATGGCGAAGAAATTACTACTAAATTTTTACAGGAGGGTTCAACCATAACATCTATTTACAGCTTTTATAGTCGTAAGCCCGGTAATGAATATATTGTTGCTCTTGAAGACACGGTGCTATCATGTTATCATCACGACCAGATGCATAAGATGTATACAGACCATCCCGAATTTAATTATATTGGAAGAGTAGTTACTGAACGGTTTCTTTATTTCCTTGAAATAGAATTATATAATTTAAGAAAAACCAAAGCTGAAGATAGATACCAATACTTCGTCAAACATTTTCCGCAACTTTTGCAACGGGCTCCGTTAAAACACATCGCCACTTATCTTGGCATGAACCTGGAAACCTTGAGCCGTGTCAGGGCAAAGCGACGTTAGTCATCCAAATCATTTTAGCTATTTGTGTTAACTCGTAATAGTATAGTAAATTTGTAGACTTGCTTCAATATCTAAGTAAATCTTTCGCTGTTTAAATTTTAAGTAAATGCTTTCAAAAAAGGCGCAATATGCATTAAAGGCTTTAGGTTACCTCGCCGAGCAAAAGAATAATACGCCTGTACTAATTACAACCATTGCTAAAGAAAAACACATACCACTTAAGTTCCTGGAAAATATTTTGCTGCAGCTAAATAAAGCTGAAATATTATGCAGTAAAAAAGGAAAAGGGGGTGGTTACTTTTTAGTGCAGGATCCGAAAACGATTTCGGTAGCAAAAATTATCAGGATAATTGATGGGCCCATTGCCTTATTGCCTTGTGTAAGTTTATATTTTTATGAGCGATGCCAGGACTGTAATGAAAAAGTTTGCCGCTTGAATAAGGTCTTGATAGAAGCCCGGGATGCCATTTTAGGCGTGCTCGAAAATAAAATGCTACAGGATATTGTCTAAATGGATATCCTTTGAATTGTCCAGAATAAAGCAATCAGCGCTATCAAAATAGATATAGGAAACACGATACCTTTTCTATACCAAAGTTTATTTTTAAAGGGAATAATCAGTAATAAAAATACAGCAAGAATTACAGTTATTTGTCCAAGTTCAACCCCTACATTAAATGAAATGATGGATGTAAAGAATTTACCTGGCGGCAAGCCTATTTCGTTTAAAGAACTGGCAAAGCCTAAACCATGTATTAGTCCGAACATAAAAACTATTAATATTCTCCAGGGTTTTAGTTCTTTAAATATTAAATTTTCTACAGCCACGAACATTATTGAAAGAGATATAATCGGCTCAACCAAACCAGACGGCAGCACGATAATGCTGCGCATGCTTAATGCTAAGGTGATTGAATGTGCAACTGTAAATGCTGTAGCCTGCCATAATATTGATTTTACTTTAATGCTTAATAAACATAAGCCGGCTACGAATAAAATATGGTCAAAACCTTCGGGTATTATGTGTTTAAAACCAAGCTTTAGGTAGAACCAAACAACATGATTTGTTGGAGCGTCAGCTAAATCATAATTGATAGTGTGGGCCAGGACATTATCAGCAATCGAAAAAAATATCAGAGCAAATGCAACAACAACCTTTAAAGGAAATCCATTTGCTTTTATTAATGAAATTCCTCTCATCATATATTAAAGAGTTGCAAGAGCAGCATTAGCTTCGGCTTTTAGCGAAGGTGTAAAATTTGGCTGATGTTTTAAAGCTTCCGCCAAATAAGATTTAGCCTTCGCCTTATTATTCAATTTTAAATAAATCAGGCCGGCTCTGCTTAACAGCACGGGATTTTTACTACCGGTTTTTAAGGCTTCGGTTATATATTTGACAGACTTATCAGGCTGATTCATTTTATAAAATACCCAGGCTACCGTTTCGTTCACGTCAATATTTTTAGGCCTCCGGTTCCACTCCGCAATAGCATGTTTCAGTGCCCTTTGATTATCATCTACTTTCAAATAAGCATAAGCAAGTTCCCTGTCAGAATAATGCCCAATATTTTCATCTGTAACAGCGGCCTCGGCAACTTTGCTCATGTCATCTACTACCCGCTTACTAATAGAAAGCGCCTTATCGTTCTGACCAGCCAGAGTGTACACTTCAGAAAGTTCTTCTTTTATTGCAAAATCATTTACAAGAGAATCTGCTTTTAAGTACAAGCTAATGGCTTCGGGATAATTTTTTTCAGCAGTTGCAAGCCTTGCAAAACCGCTGTAAGCAAAAGCATAATCTGGTCTTTCGTCCAGGGCTATGGTGTAATGCATTTTTGCACGCAACAGATCACCGGTTTTTTCGTAAAGTTGGCCTAACTGAACTCTCGTCCATTCAGTGCCTTCGTCACCGGGCAGCCCGGATTCTGCAGCCATTTGCATGGTTTCTATAGCCCCGGAGTAATCACCTAAAATTTCCCTTATATAAGACACCCGGGAATATGATCTAATGTCTGGCCGAATTGACATCATCGTATCAGCGTGCATGATCGCTGAATCGTAATTGCCTAACTCAACATTAGCATCTACAAGTACTCCATAAATGAAAGCATTATAAGGATTTATTTTTTGAGCTTTATCTGCTATGGTCAACGCCTCACTGAAATGATGCTGTGATAAAAATAAAATGGCCTTATAGGTTAATGCATCAAAATTGTTTGAATCAAGTTTTAGAAGCTGATTTATATAATGCATAGCAGCTTCGTCATAATATAAATGATCACCGGTAATCCGCCCTTCCTGGATAAAAACTGTAGAAAGACCAAGCAACGCTTTTTTATCCTCAGGATTTTCCTGCAATGCCAATTTTAATTCATTAGTCCGCTTACGTGTATTAGTGTATTCTGCGCTTCCTGCAAGTTGAAATTTTCTTTCTTTAAATTCATAGGAAGTTATTCTGTTTTCCTTGTTTTTAAATTGTAAGAAAATAAAAATGATTGCGACAGCAAAAAACAATATTACAAACGGATATAGTAAACGCTTCTTCATATTTTATAAAATAACAGCATAAAAAAAAGCCCGCAGTTGTAAAACTACGGGCTAAATGAAACATTAAAAATTATTCACTCTTTACTATCGGTAAGGTTTGTTGCACAAAACCATTTTTGCTTACAGAAATAAAGTAAGACCCTTTTATTAAACCTGATGCGTCCCAATTGATATTATAGGTACCTGCAGGTTGCTTTTTGTTAGCAAGCACTTTCATGGACTTTCCTGAAAGATCGTACACTATAATACTAACCTGTGAGGTAGCATCTACCTTATAAGATAAAGTACTTCTGGAAAATACCGGGTTAGGTGTTGTAGTTGCAATAATTTCAGGGGCCGCTATACCTAAAGATTTGGTTACCGGCATGCTACCTATTGATTGCTTATTATTCATCATCATTTGATCATCATCACAATCACAAATGTGTGTTCCTGCCCATGGGGTTTGCACAAACGGAAAAGATGTTTTAAAAGCGGTGTCATTATGTTCCACACCTGTTGAGTAAGTTAACACATCAACAAGATCCTGGGAAACCGGATTTTTACCATCAAAATCATCATACCACAGCCCAATGGCTGCTAATACTACGCCGCTAACAGCCTGCAATTCAATACGTGTAACGTCATCTTCCAGTCTTCGGCCATTAGGGAATCCATCCATGTTTGGAATGTTTTGAAGCCTTTTGCTACCATTATACCTTGAATCTGTCAGACCTAATACTGCTGCCTGCACTAAACCAAGTGAACTAAAATCTGCGCTATTGCGTGGCGTTGCAGGTACCGCCATATTCAACCTCAACATGTCCCCGCCATTAGGCAAAAAGTTATTGATGAAAGGTTTGCCAACGGCAAGAGGATTTCCCTCTTTT
>JBDSRT010000311.1:0-4704 GCA_039929165.1 Ginsengibacter sp. | reverse complement strand
TTGTCAATAGTGGGACTGGACACTGGAGCAATCAGCAGTGGAAATTTTGTTGTACTTCGGTTTGGGGCTGGACGAACAAAGCCAAACTTCAGTTCTTAAAATTTATCTTAAAAAAACCAGGCAGCGGGACCGGCGGACGAATTTCAAATTCGCAACCATCGGCAATACCTGCTCGTTAGTGTTGCTTGTACAGCGACAAAATGCAAACCGTCAGCGCCAGGCATATAAAACCCACAAAGAAGAGAGAACAAAAAATTAAATTTGACAATAATGAAGAAAAAAATATTGATCACTTTGACAATTGCAACAACTTTTTTTCTTGGTTTCGCTTTTAAAACCGTAAGTATAAATAACAATAATAAAATGAAAAAAGTAACAGGAATTGGGGGCGTATTTTTCAAATGCAAAGACCCAAAAAAAATTACAGAATGGTATCAAAAACACCTTGGTTTAGAAACAAATCCATATGGAGCAACTTTTGAATGGTTTGAAGGAACGGATAGTACAAAAAAGGCTCAAACACAATGGACACCATTTGCAGAAGACACAAAATATTTTGAACCTTCAACCAAGGATTTTATGATAAATTACAGGGTTGCGAACCTGGAAGTACTAGTCGAAGAATTAAAAAAAGAAGGAGTAACAATTGTTGACAAAATGGAAACCTATGATTACGGTAAATTCATACATATTTTAGACGCAGAAGGAAATAAAATCCAGCTTTGGGAGCCTATTGACTAATGCTGATAAGAATAAGTTTCTTTCCTGAGCCGTGTCTCTACGCCGGGCTACAGCAGAGGCAGGACACGGCGATTAATCTAAAAGAAGATTCTTAGCTTAGTTCGTGTCTGTAAGAACTGCAATAGAACAAAAAGAAGGAGTTTGTTTTATAACCTTTACCTGTTAAAACTGGCTTCACTTATTTGAAATGACCAACAGCTATGATATAGGTCATAAGTGGTTTGATTAACTGAAAAGCAAAGCACATTCAGTAAAGAGCTACGTTATATGCCTAATCACGTGCATGTGCTTATTGAATTTTGCGCTCCTCTAAAAAGTATAAGTATCATCATTAGCAGCGGTAAAAGATTTATGGCTTACGCTATTGTAAAAGATTGCAGGAACAGAACAATTCAGCGATAGGCTCACAGTTAGCAGAGGCAGTAATAAATTCTGATAAAGAAAGAGGAAAAGTTCACCAGGTATTTGAAAGGTCATTTGATTGTAAAGAAATAACCAACCAGCATTTTTTTTAAAAGTTATCCTACGTGCATAGTAATCCATGTAGTGGAATATGGAATTTAGTGAGCATCCCGGTTGATTATAAACATAGCTCAGCGAAATATTATATGGAAGGAAGCAGGGAGTATATTCGATTCTGAACAATGACCCTGAGCAGCCGTGTCCTGCAACTCAAAGTCCCGGAGTAGAGACACGGCCGTGGAGTGATTTGCTTTTACAAAGCTTTCCACATAAGCTTCACGAAGACCCTGCTTTGACCAAAATATCTTCAATTTGATCTCATAATTTTAAAATCAAATCACAAAAGCCTGTTCATCAGCAACGCTAATCCTTATTGCAGCTATTTTTTTACGAAGGCAATGAAGTGAGGTATTAAGACAGGGTAGCCCATGGCTGTTGGCTCTTTACTTTCAGGTACAAGCACATTACCCAAACGGTGGTTCCAGATAAAAACGGAGCTGCCACCATCAATAGTAGCGATTTGGTTTCCTGCGCCAAGATCTGTAAGTTCTTTCGCTGCATTATCCAATGTACCACGGTCAATAGTCAAAATAAGCAGTAGTTCGTCACCTTCCGTTTCAGCAACGTTAACTGACCCAATAAGGTGGTATCGGTTCGATTGATTATTTGCCAACACTCTTGCAGGGTGGTCTAAATAATTGTAAGTAACAAAACCAGTTTTATACTTTGGATTATTTAAAGGAGAACCGGATTTGGAATTGTAATCCTTTATCACAACGCCTGCATTTGAAAACAGTACAGCTTTTAGAGCAATATTTTTATAGTGATTATCGGCCGCGTTTTCTATAGGACCATAGAAACTACTGCCACCAGAAATAACCCTGCCTTTGTCTTTTACTGGAAATGAAAACTGAGTGCTGTCTTTATATACTTCAAAAAACATAGCATTCAAAATAGTAAATGCACGGGAGCGAAAATTAGCAGGTATAGAATCCAATACTGACTGATGAGAGAACCGCTTAAAATAGGGACTGCTATCAAATTCCCGCTGAGTATAGTATTTACTTTCCGCTATGCCCTGGTTTGTCGTTATGCTATAAATATTAATTAAGTGCATTTTTCTTAGATCAATAACTTGTAAGTAGAGCTTATAAGTGTCAGTACATGAATGCTTTTCTTTTACAAACAAACCGGCCCCGGAAGTTGTGTCTAAATTTGTATAACCTGATTGTTTTATCCTGCGTAATAATGAAGTTAGAGAATTGATTGATTTTGTTTGCCCTTGTGCATTCGTTGACTGTATTGATAAAATGGCAAGAAAACCTATTGCTGCACATTTCAGTTTTTTGCTTACCCGCATTATGCAAATGATTTTATTGAACATGATAATTCAAGCTGATTTTCTAAGATTTCTTTCATCAGATGAGCACTAAATTAATCCATTCCTCCCTTCATCTGCAGCGTGTTGGTATAGAATAATTGTTCTTTATTCTTAGCCGGGTCTCAGCCAGCAAACAAGCTAGGCAATGACGAGTCGGGTAAGCAAAAGCATTTCAGCCCAAGCTTCTCACAGAAACGTGCTTGAGATTCTCACCTGATACTGCTCTTGTTATCCAATCATTTTATTCCCAATTTCCAATGGTAAAACAAATCCTTATTTTGCGTTTGCAAGTGCCTGTATTTATCAAGCATGTCCTTTTTACTCCGAAGCTTATATTTGTTCACCATCCATTTCTGCAACAGTTCATTCAGGTATTGAAAAACTTCCAGCATTTGCTACTAACCATGTGAAGAGTAAAATAAAAAAAGAAGCAAAAAAGAAAAACTAATAATAGTAGTAGATTTAATAAAATCATCTAAAACAAAACTAAAGGCTTAAAACCGTTGCCTGAATACTATCTCACACTTGACACAGGTTCTTTCCTGAGCCGTGTCTCTACTCCGGGCTACAGCACAGGCAGGACACGGCGATCAATCTAAAAGAAGATTCTTAACTTAGTTCATGTCTTTAAGAACTGCAACAGAACAAACAGAAGGAGTTTGTTTTATAACCTTTACCTGTTAAAACTGGTTAAGATTAAAAGCCATGACGCATGACAACTAACAAAACATTTTTTGTAACAGGTGGAACCGGCAACCAAGGTGGTGCGGTTACCACGAATTTATTGAAGCAAGGATTTACTGTAAAAGTGTTAACAAGAAATGCAAATTCAGCAAAGGCGCAAAATTTAAAAAAGCTAAATGTTGTGTTAGTAGAAGGCGACTTAAATAATGCTGATACTTATCGGCAAGATTTGCAGGATGTATATGGAATATTCAGTGTTCAGACTTTTGAAAAAGGAGTTGAAAAAGAAATTAATCAAGGAATTACATTAGCTACACTGGGAAAAGAAATTGGCGTAACACATTTTTTGTACTCTTCCGTTTTTGGCGCCAACTTAAATACAGGAGTACCGCATATGGATAGTAAATTAAAAATTGAAAACCATATTAAGCAAATCGGTTTGCCATTTACTATTATAAGGCCTACTTCATTGTATGAAAACTTTTTAATACCACAGGTAAAAAAGGGAATACTTAAAGGCAAACTTGTACAACCAATTAATAGAGATACAATACAACAATATATAGCTGCAGAAGACATTGGAAAAGCTGCAGCAAAAATATTTCAGAATAGAGATACCTATTTAGGCAAAACCATCCCTTTGGCAACAGAGCAATTGAGCCCTCAGGAGATTGCTGATATATTTTCAAATGTCTTAAATAAAAAAATAGAATATCAAAAATTGCCTGTACTCATTACAAGATTATTCCTTGGAACAAAGTTGTATAAAATGTTTAAATGGATGAATGAGGAAAGTTCTTTTTTAAAAGAAGACATCGAGTCAACCCAGAAAGAATTTCCAAACCTGACAAGCCTTAAAAGCTGGATAGAGATGAATTTTAAATCATAACATTTAAAAAAATATTATGGGATTAATTATTTTCGGCGTCTACACATTTCTTGCTGGTTATAACGCAGGCAATATGACTTCTTTGCAAATACAGCATTATGGCATTTATCCTTTTGTTGGTAAAGAGAATTTCAAAAGCTACATGACTGCTAATAACAAAGCCGCTGTTATTCCGGCAATCATACCAGGCATGTTAATGCTTATTCTAAGTATCATTTTAATGTTTATCCTTCCTGTTTTTATGACAAGCTTCGAAGGTATCGCCTTATTAGTTTTAAATATTATAGCTTTTATTTCAACATTTAAATGGCACGAAAGCTTCAATCAGATATGGCAAACACGGGGTATGAGCTATGGGGGACGTAAGCCGTCCTACATCTTTCGGTTCATTGTGATTAACAGCCACCGTCATCGACATACTACTTTCTTTCTTAACAACGTCTCTGGAGCGGGACGTTGAGTCGATTTGTTGTTCCTAAGAGTCACCTGCTACCTTCTCCCCAAAAATGCTCTTCGCAATAAAGCCATAATAAGCGTAAATAAGGCC
>JBDSRT010000310.1:0-3015 GCA_039929165.1 Ginsengibacter sp. | reverse complement strand
CGTCAGACTTAGGATCTGATGCCGCGAGGTGTGGGGGTTCGAGTCCCTCCATGGGCACTTAAAGTTTCAAAAAGGAACAAGAAAGAGAAAGAAACTTCTTAAGTCTTGTTCCTTATTCGTTTAAAATAATCTCTAACACATCGATTTTTAATTAAAAGTAATGGCAACAGTAACACGTGAAAACCTTGGCCTTTTAAATGATAAGCTTACTGTAAAAGTGTTTAAGGAAGATTACTATCCTTCATTTGAAAAGGCTTTAAAAGATTATAGCAAAAAAGCCAATATTCCGGGCTTTAGAAAAGGTATGGTTCCGGCGGGTATGATAAAAAAAATGTATGGTGCTTCCATTTATTATGATGAAGTTTTACGCTCGGTGGAAAAGCAATTACAGGAATATCTAACTAACGAAAAACCCGAGTTATTGGGTCAGCCATTACCTGTTGTCAGTGATTTGAGACACCTTGATATGAATGCTCCCGTTGAGTATGATTTCCCGTTTGAGATTGGCTTAAAACCGGAAATTGATGTAGCCGGTCTACCAAACACTCAGTTTATTTTTCATAAAGTGTTGGCAACTGACAAAATGATTGATGATGAAATTGAACGCCTGCAATCACGCCACGGCAAAATGAGCGATCCTGAAAGTGTTTCATCAGAAGATAACGTTCTCAATGTAACTTTTGTAGAAATCGATAGCGAAGGCAACACAATAGAAGGCGGCATTGTAAAAGACAATTCTCTTCTGGTAAAATATTTTACGCCCGCCTATAGAGAACAATTGTTGGGGAAGAAAAATGATGACTTTTTACAGATGACTTTAAAAGATGCTTTCGACGAAAAGGAAAGAGAATGGATTATTTCTGATCTTGGTCTTGATAAAAACGATTCGTCCATCTTAGATAAAACATTTAAGCTTACCATCACTAAAGTAGGCTTGGTAGAAAAGAGAGAAATGAATGAAGAATTTTTTAATGAAGTGTTTCAAGGTAAAGACATAAAAACTGAAGATGATTTCAAAAAAGAAATATCTGACAATATTCAGAAAGAACTGGATGCCCAAAGCTCAGTGCAGCTTCATGACCAGATTTATCATCATTTAATTGATTCGTCTATTGACTTTCCGGAAGAGTTCTTAAAGAAGTGGCTGCAAAAAGGTGGTGAGAAAGAAAAATCGGCAGAAGAAGTTGAAGGAGAATTCCCAGTGTTTAAAGACCAGTTAAAGTGGACCTTAATTACGGATAAACTTATTCGTGAAAATGGCATAGAAGTAACGGAAGCGGAAGTTAAAGACAATATGGTTAAAGAAGTTATGCAGTATTTTGGCCAATCTGGTATGGGTGGTGGAGATATGAGCTGGCTGGATAGTTATATTGACAGGATGATGCAGGACAAAAAACAAGTTGACCGTTCATATCGTAAGCTTATTACTGATAAAATGTTTTCCTGGATAGAAGGCCATGTTGCTAAAACCGAAAAAGTAGTAACCGCCGAAGAACTGGCGGCGATGCAGCATAACCACCAGCATTAACAGGGCTGACTCGCCATTTTGTCTTATTTTTTAGTTAGCATAGTATTTGGGAACTCATTAAGCTCAGTTTA
This sequence comes from Ginsengibacter sp., assembly GCA_039929165.1. Classification (GTDB taxonomy): domain Bacteria; phylum Bacteroidota; class Bacteroidia; order Chitinophagales; family Chitinophagaceae; genus Ginsengibacter. The sequence goes on along the minus strand of JBDSRT010000310.1, from coordinate 1,416 downwards.
AAAACTATACAATGAACATAGGAAATGAATTTAATAAGTATGCAGTTAAGCATAAAGGCATAAGCAGCAATACGCTGCATGGATATATCAATCACAACATTACAAATCTAACTCCGAACATTATTGAGGAAAGGCCAATGAATATTGCTGTTATGGATGTGTACAGCAGGCTCATGATGGATCGGATCATTTTTTTAGGTTATCCTGTTACTGAAGAAGTAGCGAATATTATTACAGCCCAATTATTATTCTTAGAAAGTACTGACAGAACCCGTGATATACAGCTTTACATAAATTCCCCGGGAGGTGGGGTGTACGCAGGTCTTGGTGTATATGATACGATGCAGTTTGTAACGCCTGATATTGCAACGATCTGTACAGGTGTAGCGGCAAGTATGGCGGCTGTGCTAATGAGTGCAGGTGCGGCAGGAAAACGTACTGCTCTAAAACACGCACGCATTATGTTGCATCAGCCAAGTGCTGGCGCAATGGGCCAGGCATCAGACGTTGAGATCACTGTAAATGAAGTAAGAAAAGTTAAGCAGGAGTTGTATGAAGTACTTTCTAACCATACAGGTCAAACAATAGATAGAGTGGCAAAAGATTGTAACCGCGATTACTGGATGACAGCTACTGAAGCAAAAGATTATGGTTTGGTTGATGAAGTTTTATTGATCAATTCAAGGAAACAGAAAAAAGCTTAAAGTATCTTTAATAACAGCAACATGATTATACATAATTCGATATATAACAAGTTTTCAGAGGAAGAAGAACCGGAAAAAGAAACGCCGGAAAACCCTATGAAAGAGATGATGGGTGCGATGATGTTTGATAAAAAATTTATTGAGCAGCGGAAGGTTTTTTTATGGGGGGCTGTGGAAGATAAAAGCGCCCGTGATATAACCAACCGTTTGCTGTATTTAGATGCGGTTGATCCGGGAAAAGAAATTACATTTTACATCAATAGTCCTGGTGGCGTTATTACAAGCGGAATGGTTATTTATGACACCATGAAAATGATATCCTCTCCTGTCGCAACGGTTTGTATGGGCATGGCGGCAAGCATGGGAAGTATTTTATTGAGTGGCGGTGAAAAGGGTAAACGTTATATGTTTCCCCATGCAGAGGTGATGATTCATCAGCCGAGCGGCGGCGGCCAGGGTACCAGTGCAGATCTTGAAATTATGGCAGTTCAAATACAAAAAGCTAAACAATTAGGTGCTAAAATATTAGCTGATAACTGTGGGCAGAGTTACGAACGAATTTTGGAAGATTTTGATCGTGATTACTGGATGGATGCCAGACAAAGTAAGGAATATGGTATAATTGATTATGTTCTTGATAAATTATAAGCAGCAATTAACTAAACTTGGCTGTCAGTAAAGGCAACAACAGTTTAAATATCTTATCAGTTTT
>JBDSRT010000309.1:0-6895 GCA_039929165.1 Ginsengibacter sp. | reverse complement strand
TTGCCAAATTGTGGACCGCCACTAGTTGTAAACTTTACGCCAGAACTAAACGGTGGAACAGTTTATAAATGGATTTTTGGAGATGGAGGGACTTCAACTTTGCCAAACCCTACCCACAGTTTTAATAGCATTCAATCATATAGCATAACGCTTATTATTATAAATCCTTCAGGTTGTTTTGATACTTTAAGAAAATCTGATTATATAACCTATAAACGTCCTGCACTTCGGATAAATAATCTACCCGCAGAAGGATGTGCTCCTTTTACTACTACTTTTTCATCACAACTCAACTTTAAGGATTCGATCACCAGCTATTCCTGGACGTTTGGTGATGGCGGAAAAGCAACTGACTCTACTCCAACTCATACTTATATAAATGTCGGCGTGTACCGTGTAAAGCTAACAGTAACCACAGCTTTAGGATGCACATTATCAACAACAAGAGATAGTGGTGCCCTCGCAGGCGTTAAACCAACAGCAGATTTTAAAGCTGATCAATTTGACGTGTGTGCCAGTGTGCCAATTTTGTTTACAGATCTGTCAACTGGCGGTGCAAATGCATGGATATGGGATTTCGGAGATGGAAAAAGATCCAATGAACAAAATCCAATGCACCAATACATGGACACCGGCTTTTTTTCAGTAAAGTTGATTGCAAAAAATACCGGTTGTCCTGATTCTATTATCAAAACTAATTATGTACACATAAAGCCACCTGTGCCAATATTTACTGTAAGTCTTAAATGTGATGAGCCTCTTAAAAGAAGTTTTAAAAATAGTTCCATAGGTGCTGATGATTTTCTTTGGGATTTTGGTGATGGTAGTCCAACTACAACCGCCAAAGTTCCACCACCACATGTTTTTAAAGACACCGGGGTTTACAATGTATCACTTACAGTGAACAATTTTTCTAACGGTTGTTCTAATGTTTTTGTATTACCGGTAAATGTCATAAGGGAGAAAGCAGATTTTGTTTCTCTATCAAATAATGTATGCAAGGGCAATCAATCAGTCTTTACAACCAAAGGTATCAATCCAGACTACATTAAAAAATATGAATGGGATTTTGGTGATGGCATATTTGATCCTGGAAATAATGATACCGTTACACATGTATTTCAATCCAATGGTTTATATAATGTAAGCCTCAAAATTACCGATATACTTGGCTGTAAGGATAGTATAACTAAACTTGATTTTACCAAAATAGAAGGGCCAACCGTTTTCTTTACACATCCAACCAGAGGCGGCTGTTTAAATCAGGAAATAACTTTTATAGACAGTTCTGTATCAGATGGAACACACCCGCTTGTAAAGTGGATATGGAATTATGGCGATGGGACAGTTACCGAATATTCCGCGCCTCCGTTTACTCACACTTACTCAACTCCAGGATTTTATAGTGTGTCATTAACTGTTTTTGATAGTAATGGTTGCCTTGACAGTCTGACAAAGGACAGTTATTTTGAGATTTCAGTGCCTAAGGCTGATTTCAGGACGTCAGACACATCTTCTTGTCCCGGCAAGCCAATTCAGTTCAGCACTTTATCGACAGGTCCACAATTACAATACATTTGGGATTTTGGCGATGGCACTACAACATCTTCGTTGCCCAATCCTCTTCATACTTATGCAGCAAACGGAGTGTACTCAATTAAACTCTCTATTATTGATGCATATGGTTGTACTGACTCTATAACTAAATTAAATTTTATTGATATAACTACACCAAGGGCTGATTTTAGTGCAAGTGATTCTGTCAGTGAATGTTCGCCATTTCAAGTAATCTTCACAAACACTTCTACGGATTTCCGCACAGCTTTCTGGGACTTTGGTGATGGAGCAAGCTCTGTACGGCTTGATGGCGCTGATCACGTTTACACTTTACCTGGGACCTATATCGTGAAGCTTACTGTAACCGGGCCTGGCGGTTGCACAGATGAAAAAATCCTGACGATTTTAGTAAAGGGTCCGCAAGGTTCTTTTACAACGCAAAATATTAAAGGATGTAATAGTTTAACAACGAAGTTTGAGGCTACAACTAAAGGAACAACTTCCTTACTCTGGGATTTTGGTGATGGCCAGGTTCTTCAGACCCGTGACTTAACTGTTGAACATACATATACCGTAGCAGGCACCTATTATCCAAAATTAATATTAGTTAGTCCAAATTGCCGTGTACCTGTTTTTGGCCTCGACACCCTTTCTGTTTACAATGTAACCGCCGCTTTCACACAATCATCTTTACTGGCTTGTAATACGGGAATTGTGGCTTTCAGTGATTCCAGCATAGCTGATGACGAGATCATTGGTTACAATTGGACCTTTGGAGATGGCACTTTTTCTCCAGAGCAAAATCCTATGCATACTTTTTTAACGCCAGGCACTTATTTCGTTGAGTTAACCATTACCACAGCATTCGGCTGTACAAGCACTTATCGCTCAACCGAACCAATAAAAATTGTTGCTTCACCGCAAGTTCAGATTTCCGGGGATTCTACCGGTTGTATTCCTGCTTCATTAAACTTTAGAGGTGAGCTTGTTGTTGCTGATACATCTGCTGTTAGCTGGCAATGGGATTTTGCTAATGGCGCAACGTCTACAATTCAACAACCGCCGACTCAGATTTATACTACAGCAGGTAGTTATACTGTGAGTTTGATCGCCACAAACAGCAGTGGTTGTAAAGACACAGCATTGAAAGCTGTAACGGCTTATCCGATCCCTGTGGTGACAGCATTACGTGATACTTTTGTTTGTATTGGCAACTCTGTAAGCTTGCAGGGAACAGGTGCATCAAGTTATGCCTGGTCTCCCTCAACTTCATTGTCCTGTACAAACTGTGAAACCACAATTGCCAGTCCAACTAATAATATTATCTACACGTTAACAGGCACTAGTAATGTGGGTTGCGTAGCCTCAGATCAACTTGAAGTAATAGTTAAAAAACCATTTAGCATTTCAGTATCGCCTGCAGATAGTATTTGTCTCGGCAGCGGTGTTACAATATCTGCAACGGGCGCTGACCTTTATTTATGGTCACCTGTAACCGGTCTTGATGATCCAACAAAATCAAGCCCGTTTGCTTCGCCAGTTGAGTCTACCAATTATGTTGTAGTAGGATCTGATGATAAGGGTTGCTTTAGTGATACTAAGAGTGTTCCACTAAGTGTGTTTCCTTTACCAACAGTCAATGTTGGGCCAGATATTACTATTAATATTGGTCAGTCCACAACCATAAGGCCGCAGATTTCTCCAGATGTGGTTAATTATACCTGGACGCCAACTACAGGTATAACATCTTCCAGCGATAGTGCCATCACTGTTAAACCTGCTGTGAGCACCGAATATAGCTTGCTGGTTACCAACAACGGTAATTGTAAAGCAGAAGATAGGCTTACTGTTTTTGTGATTTGTAATAATGCCAATGTTTATATTCCAAATACCTTCTCTCCAAATAAAGATGGCGTTAACGATTGGTTTTATCCAAGAGGTACTGGCTTATTTAAAATCAGAGGTCTCAAAATTTTCAATCGCTGGGGCGAGATGGTTTATCAGAAAGCAAACCTGACACCTAACCAGGCAACAGATGGCTGGGATGGCACTTACAAAAACAAGACCTTAACACCTGATGTTTTTATCTACCAGGTAGATATTATCTGTGAAAATGGCTCTGTATTATCTTATAAAGGGAATATTGCTTTAATTAGATAAAAGTCACCTTTTAGTTTGAACCTTTATTGGCTTTACCCGGCATGAAGAAAACCCTCTGGTTGTTAAAACCTTGTGCCATTATGCAGAGGATGCCTATGAATTGCAAAATGCCATTTGCAGGCATTTTGATCATGGAAAGGGAAAAGAAAAAAGCTTCAGAGGTAAGTTGCGAATTACACGTGAATAGTGAAAGAAAAATTAAAACAAACTTGGAATTCTCATTATTAAATCGTTAAATTTGTTCACAAAAAAAAGGCCCATCCGTAGAAACGGATTAGCCTAACGATTGCTTGCTATATGAAAATCTTAAATTAGTTTTTACTCTCGCACTTTAAGTGCTTCCGCGATTGCTTGTTATTTTTTATTGATTCTTTTAATACAACACATCCACACTCTAAATGTAGGATGTGTTTTTTTATGGGGCAAAACCATTTGAGCGCAGTAATTTTATGCTAAAAAGCAATACCTTCTTCTGAAATTGAGTATGGTACTGCATTTTCCTCTAATTTTTAAATGATGTCCAATCGAAATATCGATGCACTTTTTCAATTGATCCATTCCCTGGAAAAATCTGAAAAGCGCAACTTTAAATTATATATTAAGCGGAATTCGAATAATGAAGATTTAAAAGTGATTGAGCTTTTTGATGCCATTGATAAGTTGAATGATTACGATGAACCATTGCTTTTAAAAAAATTAAGTTCCATAAAAAAACCTCAGCTTTCTAATATAAAAACTCATTTATATAAACAACTGCTTGCAAGTCTTCGCCTTATTAAAAGTTCAGAAAGTATAGATCTTCAATTACATGAGCAATTGGATTATGCCAGGATTTTATATAACAAAGGTCTTTACCTGCAAAGCCTTAAAATTTTAGAGAGAGTTAAAGAGCTTGCAATAAGTTTTAACCAGGATAGTTTTCTTATACAAGTTATTTCTCTTGAAAAAAAAATAGAGAATTTATACATCACACGCAGTATACATAACCGTGCTGAACGACTTACAAATGAGGCATTGGAAGTAAATGCAAGGCGGCAACAAATAACTATGCTTTCAAATCTTGCTCTGCAATTGTACAGTTGGTATATTAAGAAGGGGCATGCACGAATTGAAAAAGACCAGAGTGATATTGAACGATTTCTTCATGATAATTTACCGCAAAATGCTTTTAGATTAAGCGGCTTTTACGCTAAGCTTTATTTATATCAAAGCTTTTCCTGGTATGCATTTATACGCCAGGATTTTTTAATGTATTACCGCTATACACAAAAATGGGTTGATCTATTTGTGGCGCAGGCAAATATGATCACGGTTGAACCAGCACATTACATTAAAGGCATGCATAATTTACTGAATGCACTTTATATCATTAAAAATCATGAGAAGTTTGAAATAACACTTAATGAGTTTAAGGCCTTTGCATTAACGCCTGTGGCTAATATGTATGAGAATAACCGCATACAAACCTTTGTGTATATAAGTGCCGCAAGCCTTAACCAACATATAATGGAAGGCACCTTTAAAAACGGGTTGCGTTTAATTCCTGATATTGAAGAAAAATTAAACCTCTATCATTCTTACATTGACACACATCGTATTCTTGTTTTTAACTATAAGATTGCGGGTCTTTATTTCGGTGCAGGAAACTTTGAAAAGGCTATTGATTATCTAAATAAAATTATCAATGGCGATATTGATCTAAGACTTGATCTGCAGTGCTATGCAAGGCTATTGCATTTATTAGCACATTACGAACTTGGTAATTACGATCTGATGCAGTACCTCGTAAAATCTGTTTACAGGTTTATGCAAAAAATGGAAAACCAGACTGTGATTGAAAAAGAGATGATGAATTTCTTACGTGAATCATTACAAAAATCACCGTCTGAGGTAAAAAGTGATTTTAAAGAGTTTCTGAAAAAGATCAAAAAATTTGAGACAAGCCGCTTTGAAACAAGAGCCTTTTCATACTTTGATATTGTCGCCTGGATAGAAAGCAAAGTCTATGATAAACCCATGAGTGAGATTATCATGAAAAAATGTAAGAGCCGTAAGAAAAGGATTTATGCCATCTATCAGAGATCTGAGTAAGCTGTGGGTTTAAGAATAGTGCTTTCAATTCTTGATACCGAAGCTTTGTTCTGAAATTCGGGAACTTCCTGGACCGTTTTCCATGCAGGATCATCACCGAAGGCTTTCCAATGTGGCTTGTATTCGTCTATGCTTGAAAAAGCCGGCATGTACATAAAGTTAGGCATGCGAGGCCCGGAGATCACTTTTGCATAAAACACTACTTTAAAATCAAGGCGCTTAAAAATATTTATCTCGCCACCTTCATTAAACATTTTTATTTTCCGCTGATGAAGATCTAATGTTGGGCTTTCATAACTTCTTAATTCAAAAACCCGTTCAGGATTTTTTAAGCCGGGTGCAACAAGTTTGGGTTGATCAGTAAACGCTTCAAGTAAAATAGACTCAATTCTTTCAAAGGGCACCTTGTCAGCTGACGCTTGTGTAAATAACATGCCGGTGTTGGCAAAATCATCATCCTCTAATAGTTTACTTTCTGTTTTCTGCCATTGTTCAAGCGAAGGATAGGTTATAAAGACATATACAATCTTGTCTTCCAAAGTATCTATACCGGCTGATTTAAATACGCCTACATTTTTTATGTCCTGGCGATGCAAGGCAGGCACGTAGGCCTTTTCAAGATAGTCGTCTACTTTAGTCAACTGTTCATTTGTCTTTGTATGAAATAGTTTGAACTGGTAATATTCTTTTTGAATTTTTTGAGCATTTGCTGAATTAGTAAGGCAACCAATGCAAATGATAATTGTAATGATGTTTTTAAGACGCTTCATGTATGACATATTAATTTAAGATTTTTATTGAAGAATAGTATTGATAGATTTCAACTCTTCTTTTGTAAAATGATAGTTCTGCAGGCTTTGCAATGAATCGGTGATTTGCTCAGGGCGGCTAACACCAAGTATTAAAGATGTAATAATAGGATTATGTAATACCCAGGCTAAAGACATCTGTGCTAACGTTTGTCCACGTTGCACGGCAATATCATTAAGGTGATTTATTTTAACCAGTTTTTCGGCCGTTACATCATCAGCTTCTAACGCACCATTGCCTCTGCCACTTGCTGCTCTTGAATTGTCAGGCACGCCTT
>JBDSRT010000308.1:0-5716 GCA_039929165.1 Ginsengibacter sp. | reverse complement strand
CACCAGGTGATAAGGTTGTTGTAACTGTGAAAGATAAAAAAGGTAGCAGCCTTTTTACACAGGGTTACAATGATATAGCATTCAACAAACAGTTCTTAGTTCCTAAAGACCTTGAAGCAAGTAAACTTTACTTCAACATCACCAGTAAAGATTTAACCAGCACATTTGAAGTAAGTGCAAAAGAACAACTGGTACAGGACGTAACTGTAACAAGAGTTGGTCTGTAAGCCAACACACAATCGATTTTAATTTTTTCTTTATAGCAAGCAATCGTTAATGGCCCCCTGTTTCTACAGAGGGCCCTTTTTTATGTATAAAAGTTCCTGAATATTGATGAACTTATGTATGAGAGCTCAAAGGTTCTTCGCTATTTTTGGAGATGGATTTTTCGGCTAGCTCAAACATCAACGACAAAGGCTTTGAACTTTTGGCAAATGCATTACCACTCATTGTATGGAGCGCCAGGCCAGATGGCTTTATAGATTTCTTCAACCAAAAATGGTACGATTATACCGGCTTCCCTAAAAATTTAGGCGGTGACCAAAGCTGGGTACCAATACTGCACCCCGATGATATAAAGTTTTGTATTGATACCTGGTATCACTCAATCAAAACAGGCGAACCTTACAAAATTGAGTATCGCTTTGTCGATCCTGAAAATATAGGAAAATATCGCTGGTTCTTAGGCACTGCACTCCCCGTAAAAAACGAGACTGGTGAAATCGTTCGCTGGTTTGGCACCTGTACTGACATAAATGATCAAAAGAATATCGAGACCAGGTTTCGCGACAGCGAGGAGAAGTTTCATTTTATGTGCGATGCCATGCCGCAACACGTGTGGACCGCCGATGCTTTCGGTCAATTTGATTATTTTAACCAGCGTACGCTTAATTACTTTGACAAACCAGCAGTTGACATTTTAAGTAATTGGTGGACCGAATGTGTACATGAAGATGATAGCAGGAAGGCGCACACTATCTGGAAAGAGGCTTTATCCACCGGCGAACCATTTGAAGTAGAGTTTAGGCTAAAAGATAAGGACGGCCACTACAAGTGGCATCTAAGCCGGGCTACACCTTTCATTAATAAAGATGCCGAGATTAAATGGTTTGGTACTAATACAGACATTGAAGAACACAAACTAAATGAACAAAAGAAAGATGAATTTATTGGCATTGCTTCGCATGAATTAAAAACGCCTGTTACGAGCCTTAAAGGATATGTTCATGTGCTCAGATCAAAGATTCAGGACACGCCAAACAACCATGCAGTTGAATTCCTGAACCGGATGGATGTTCAGGTAAATAAGCTAAATAAACTTATCGGGGATGTGTTGGACGTCACCAGGCTGGACAGCAGGCACCTTCATCTAACCAAGCAGGACATTGATTTTAGAGATGTGATTCTTGAGGCGGTAGACAATGTACAACACATAGCTACGCATCATAAAATAGTTCTAGAAACCGACGGCAGTATTCCGTTTACAGGTGACAAACTGAGGCTTGAACAGGTGATTAGTAATTTTTTAACCAATGCTATTAAATACTCACCTGATAAGGATAAGGTAATTGTAAAATACAGGCGGGAAAAAAATAATATCATTACATCAATCCAGGATTTCGGGATCGGAATAGAAAGAGAAAATCTTACGAGGTTATTTGATAGGTTTTATCGCGTTGACAATACCTCGATGAAGTTCCAGGGTCTGGGACTTGGCCTGTACATTGCCTCAGAAATTATTAAAGCGCACAATGGCAGTTTCTGGATTGAAAGTGAGCCTGGCAAGGGGTCTATCTTTTTCTTTCTGTTGCCTGTAGATGAGCAGAATGGCGGAGTAAACATCGAAACAGACAATCAAACCTTTTACAGTGAAGACCAGGTATCTATCAAATACAACAAAGTTCATGATCGCCTTGATGTGAGCTGGATGGGTTTTCAAAATTTACAATCTGTAAAACGGGGCTGTAATGTTATGCTTGATCTTTTGAAGAAAAACAATTGTTCAAAGGTTTTAAATGATAACACGTTTGTGACAGGTAATTGGTCTGAGGCTTCCGACTGGGGTGGTAAGATATGGTTTCCGGCGATGCAGGAAGCGGGCTTGAAATATTTTGCCTGGATCTATTCACCAAGCACATTCAGTCAACTGGCTGCCAATAAAAGTATTGATGTGATGTTAGGCAAAATAACCACGCAGTTTTTTGCTGAGAAAAAAGATGCAGAAAAATGGCTAAACAGCCTTGATAAGAAAGCAAAGGTTATACGCTGATCAAACAACAAACCACTGGCTGTTAAGGTCTGTACTGTATGTCAGGCCATTACTCATGTGGTAAATATTTTTCCCGGTGTTGGCATCAATATATTCTTTGATTGTATAAACTCTTACGCCATTGTTCTCTCTTGTAAGATAATTTATTAATGCAGTGATAGTCGGGGTGATATCATGCAGCCACTGTTCTTCATTTTCTTTGACAAATGCCTGGCTCATTTTTATCTTTTTAATTAGCTATTCTCCGCAAGAAGTTTTCCAATTCTTTCTGAAACGGTATCAAAATCAGTATAGCCTTTAGCAACCATAGTAAATTTAGTTTCTGAAGTTTGCACCAGCAAAGCCGGGAAACTGTTTACCTGCAGCTTGCTGCACAATTGAAATTCATAGTAGGCTTCTTCCTTGTAAATTTTATCAGAAAGCTTTTCATAAAAATCTGCAGCGTCAATATCATATTTTTCCAGAAGGTGTCGATATGCTTCATCGTCAGTAAGATCACGGCCTTCAAAATTTAAGGCATACTGCATGTCAGTTGCAAAACTTACCTGTTGATCCGGGTAATATTCTTTAAACACACATAAAGCAATGGCCGGTTTCTCAGAATGCGGAAACCAATCACTTTGTTCGGGATGACGAATATGCCAAAGATAATCTTCGCCAAACTTTGCGCCGGTTACCTCTTCAACACGTTTGTATGCTTCGCTGATGTATCCCGCTGTAGCGCCAATAGATACCGGCTCTTCAGGCAATATCATACCACCGGATAACACTTCTACCTGCAGGCGATTTTTATATTCATCATTTATTTTTTTAATAACCTGCGAAAAGCCATAACACCAGCCGCACCAGGCATCATAACAATAAATAAGTGTGTCGTCCATAATTATTTTAAGTAAGACGAATTGATGGCAGACCAATTCCGGTTGCGAAGCTTTTGTAATAAAAAATAGTTTAAAACCATAGAACAAATTAAGACAACAATGATTCCAACAATAGATTTAAAAACAAAAAAATGAATGATTCCCAGGATGCCCGGCAACACTAATGAAAACAGTATTCTTACAAATGATCCTGATTTTTGAGCCGCATTTTGTTGCATTGTAAAAGGAAATATTTTCATGACAAACAACATGTTCACAAGCCCGGTTAAAAAAATATTACTAAAGCTTAAGAGCAAGCTTGGTATAATAGATGGCCCGGTTAAATAAATGGCTGCGGCACTTAACACAAACGCAAAAGGTGTATAAAATTTTATAATGATAGCTTTATAAGCGCCTGATAAAATATGACCAGGCTTTTTTAAGGGCAAGCTAAAATAGATCCAGGAAGCTTTGTACTGTTCCGTGAATGGTAACTGATTTATTGCAGTAATCAAGATCAAACTAACTGCATACAACACGCTCAGGATAATAATAACTCCCTGCTGGTTCAAGGCAATTACATTCTGCAAACTCTTTTGTCCGTCTTTGAAAAACATGATCACCATGTACACCACGATATAGCCAATAGAAGGATATACTTTTAGTTTAAAATCCTTTAAACGGTTACTTAAAATCCAGCAGTTTATAAAACCTAACTTTTCGGTAAGCCCCCCGGTAGCCCATTGGGCAAGAGTTTCAGGTAATAAACCGCTTTTAATAGTTGTCTTTGCTACAGAAGTAGCCGGTTGCTCTTCGCTACCTGCTGTTATCTGCCCCAACTTTTGAGTAAAGGCCGGTGCAAAATATTTTATTACGATCCAGATACTTAAAGGCGAGGCAACAAAAGTGATTAGAGCAGCGATGACCAACGCCGGATCCATTTTAAAAGAACTAAAAAAAAGTGTAGCTAAAGCAAACCAATACGATGGAAGGCACCAAAGCCAGCTATTGTTATGCATCATGTCGCCGGCAGGTATAATTAAAAATCTGGGAAGGAACTGGAAACCTGCATATACAGCAATGCTTAAAATGATCTGAACATAACTGATGATAGCATTGAATTTTTGCGGTGTAGTAAATTTTAAAACCACTAAGTAAATAGCATTAATGAGGAAAATAGTGAAGAGCGTAGCCATAAGCAACACACAAAACAATGACAGGCCCGTTGCAAAATCATTCCGGATACTGATGAAAATAATACCTGGCAGCGTCATTGGCAAAACAATTTTTGTACAATGCATGATGATGTGCAGCAATCTTGAAGCAACAAATGTTTTATCTGATACAGGCTTCGGCAGGATGATCGCATTATCTTTCACATCAAACAGCACTGAGGTAAAATCTGCAATCAGTGTTGAGATCAACATAAACATGTAAATAGAAAAATAGAAGAGGAGTTGTGCATCTAAACTGCCGCTGCCAAATGCGAACAGGAACATGCAGCCAAGCACTGCGCTAAACAACATGGTACCAAGTGTTGCTAAGGAAATCGTTTTCGTACCTGTATTTTGGCGTGACCGGTGAAAAGTGTTTGGTCTTCTATCATCTATAATAAGCTTTGTAGTTAGAATAAGTCTTAGCTGATCAAGATCTACATTAGCTTTTTTGTATAGAAGCGCTGGTGATAAAAAAATGCGCAATAAGAATTGATTGATGATATTCATTTGCCAAATAAATTCATCAACTGATCAGCCTGTAATGCCGGCGATTCAGTAGACGTTAATTGTGAGAATATCTTTTCAAGACTGGTGTTGCCCTGTTGATTTCTGAGCTCTTCGATGGTGCCATCGGCGAGCACTTTTCCCTGGCTGATCAAAATAATCCGGTCACTTACTTTCTCAACAATATCCATAATATGGCTTGAATAAAAAATAGTCTTGCCTTCTTTAGCCAGCTTGCTGATGAGTTCTTTTATGATGATAACGCTGTTGGCATCAAGACCGCTTAATGGCTCATCAAGAATTATAATTTTAGGATCATGCAAAATACCGGACACTAATAATACTTTTTGCCGCATGCCTTTACTAAACGTATCCATTCGCTGATCAAGGTTGGTTAGCATACCAAAAGCCGTCAACATACCTGTGGCTCTTTTTTCAATTACATCTTTGCTCAAGCCATATAAACTTCCGGTAAAAAAAAGAAACTCTCTTGGTGTAAGTACTTCATACATTTCAGCAAGTTCGGGCACATAACCAATGATCTTTTTAACTTCCAATGCATCCTCTTTTATATCAAATCCATCAACTTTTACAGTCCCTTCAAAGTCACTAATCAGGCCACATAAAATTTTTACCGTGGTGCTTTTACCAGCGCCGTTCGGACCTATATAACCAATGACCTGTCCAGGCTGCACTGCCAGGTTAATGCCCTGTAACACATGTTTGTTGCCATAATATTTATGTACGTTGGTAAGCGTTATGATTGGCTCCATAATTAATGTGCTTCAAGCCAGTTTTGGCCTGAACCTATTTCTGCATTGGCCGGTACGTCGTTAGGTAATATCAGGGCGGTTTGCATACAGTTA
>JBDSRT010000307.1:0-2942 GCA_039929165.1 Ginsengibacter sp. | reverse complement strand
CCAGGTTTTAAGAAAAAAAGAATATGAAGAAACACAACACAGCATTTTAATCAGAAATTTTAAATGGCTTGCCGGCGAAAATTATGAATTGGCTCCCGAATATCTAGACTGTTTGCAACATCATTTTGAACCATTGCTTGAAAAAAAAAGCGGCTATCTGGTTGCAGAATGCATCAGACAATTAAAGTTATTGTCTGAAAAAATTATAGCAAAACAAAATGTCAATAGTAATCATGCTGACATCAAAGCGGCGGCGCATTATAAGCAACGTTTCATTATTAATTTCTTTTTAAAGCATTTGCCAAAATCGGAACGCATAAAACTATTGTATCACTTAGGAAAGTATAAAGAAGTTGCCAAATCACTTTTTAAAAGGCAGGTAGAAATCACATAAACTTCTTCCAAAGAACACACCTAATCCAAATGTCTTGCAATTAATTACAAAACCTTTACGTAAAAATAACTTTGACCTGCTTAGACTGTTGCTGGCATTAGTTGTTATTTTTAGCCACAGTTATGCAATAGTGTTTGGAAAGGTTAAGGATATAGAGCCTTACATGCGAATAAATAATAACACTTCCGATCTTGGGAGCTTCGCAGTCAATTGGTTTTTTGTCATTAGTGGATTTTTAATTACAGCCAGTTTTTATAATAGTTCGTCAACAAAAGAATTTTTGATTAAGCGGGTATACAGGATAGTACCGGCATTTGTTGTAGCCTTTGTGCTCAGCATTATTTTGTTCGGCGCTCTGGGAACAATCGCTGGCGCCCACCCATTTGAAAACATTAAGGATTATTTTTCAGTCATTGGTTTAAAACGAAATGTGGTTAAATTACTTACATTACAAGAGCCTAAAGGAAATGCGTATCTTGGTACGCCTTTGCCAAAGCTATTGAACTCGCCACTTTGGACTATTCAGTTTGAATTTATTTGTTATTTGTTTGTACCGGTTATGGGTTTATTAAACGTGCATCGCATTAAGTGGATGGCTGTATTGCTATTCGCTATTGCCTACACTATGATGTTAAGTCAAAATTTTGGAAGTTTTTTTCCGGAAGATCCGAACTATAGCTCCCGGTTATTATATAACCCTTATTATCTTCCAAGATTCTTTACCTATTTTTTATCAGGTGCATGTTTCTACATATACAGAGATCGGATTCCACGCAGCAGGCTAATGGCTTTGTTAGCTTTGATATTAGCAGTTATAGCTAGTGTCCACGGTAAGTTGATACACGTGGTAATGCCGGTTGGAGGGGCCTATATCTTATTTTACTTTGCTTTTCACCCCACAATCGTTTACCCAAAATTTGCCTCAAAAGGAGATTTCAGTTATGGAACTTACCTGTTTGCCTGGCCCATTCAACAATTGCTGATCTATTTTTTCCCGGGTAGATTTAACCCTTTTACCCTGTTTGTTTTTGCCGCTGTTATTACCTTATTTTTTGCTTTCATGAGCTGGCATTTAGTTGAAAAACGCTTTTTACAATTTAAGAAAAATTACATTCAGCCTGCTTTAGCGGCCAGGGCCTGCTAAAATACTTATGGAACGTATACCTATAACACCACCTGAAATTTTACCGCTTTCCGCAGGAAAAGTTAGACCCCAATGGTCTGTTAAGATCCCTGTTTATAATTGCAGCAAATTTTTACCTGAAGCTTTACTGAGTGTGCTTAAAGATGCATTGCCGGAATCGGAAATGGAAATTGAAGTTGTAGATGATGCCAGTACTGATGATGACATTTTTAATATTGTTCAAATAGTTGGCAAGGGAAGAATAAAATATTTTCGTCAGGAGGAGAATGTCGGAAGTCTAAGGAACTTTGAGACCTGTATCAACCGATCAACAGGTAAATTTGTTCACTTATTGCATGGAGATGATAAAGTAAAGACAGGTTACTATAAAAAAATAAGTGACTTATTCGACAAGTTTCCGCAGGCTGGAGCTGCGTTTTGCAGATTTAGCTATATAAACGACCGCTCAGCCTTTATGTATTATGAAAAGCCGGAAGCAGCAATTGACGGTTTGTTAAGTAATTGGCAGGAAAAAATCGCAGTAAGAAATACTATCCAATATTGTTCTATAACCGTGAAGCGTGATGTGTATGAAAAGCTTGGTGGTTTTTATGGTATTACCTACGGGGAAGATTGGGAAATGTGGGTAAGAATTGCCAAGTATTATCCTTTTGCATATACAACGGATATTTTGGCTGAGTACCGGAAGCATGGCAACTCAATAACAGGTCAAAAATTTTTAAATGGCAACTATGTAGATGATATCATAGAAGCTATGGGACGGATACAAAAATTATTACCGGAAAACAAGCAGGAAAATGTCCTGACGTCTTCCAAAAAATTTTATAGTCATTATGCCCTTAAAACCGCTAATGAAGTCTGGAAATCTACAAGAAATAAGCATTATGTTAAGGCTAGCATTAAAAAAGCTTTTAAGCTATGGAATGACAAAAAACTAGTCTGGAAGGCGTTTAAAATCTACGTAAAAATGTTTTTGAGGCGTTATTAGGCTCTAAGCAGGAAGCTTAAGATAAGGGTTGCAATTGTTTAATAATTATCTTAATTTAGGACCATCCTATAAATTACATTTCAAAAATACCTTCTCTCTTTTACCGCAAGTTATTACGGCTTACTTAAGCAGGTAACTATATTCCGAAGGAATATACTACTACAAATAACTTTCATATGAACTTGAAATCACTTATATGTTTGATTGTGCCTTTTTTCTCGTGTACTGCATCAGCGTTAACTTATTACATCAGCCCGTTAGGAAAAGACGCTAACGTGGGTACATCAGCCGGCAAACCATGGCTAACCATAAAAAAAGTAAATTCAGTTAATTTCAAGGGAGACACGATTCTTTTCCAGGGCGGAAGCACTTTTAATGGCAGCTTAAGTTTTAATGCTGCTGATATTGGAACACCA
>JBDSRT010000306.1:0-5552 GCA_039929165.1 Ginsengibacter sp. | reverse complement strand
GCCTGATCTTGCGATAAACCAGTTGTAAAAATTCTTCCTGTTCCGGTGAGGTCATATGTTGATCTTTCTTCATCAGCAATGTCTCTGTATATCCCCGTGCAACGGATAGCGGCGTTCTAAGATCATGCGATATGTTGGCCACAAAATCTTTTCTTTCTTTACCCGTTTTAGTAAGCTTATCAATGTTCACTACAAGAAGATCGGCCATCGTGTTAAAGGCCGTGGTTATCGGCGCCATTTCATCATGAACTTCTACTGGAAATCTTGCCGTAAAATCGCCCTGCTGAAAACGATCCAGGATCGTCAGCATGCTATTGTATTTTTTTTGTAGCCTGCGTATGTATAAACCGGCGAAAATTATGGAGAGTATAATTATCGCCGTTATCACTTTCACAATTAATCCGCTGAAATATGTTGAAAACAGCATGCTGTTTACGTGTTTGTTGCTGCCAAGTATTACATAAATGTATCCCAGTTGTCTACTGCCATTCCACACTTCGGCCGCAGAAAATATTTTTGGATTGGCGGGATCTCTCGGATCTGGGCCTTTGATGTATTTACTTCCCTCTGAAGCAATTAATTTTTTTATCGACGTAAGATCAATTTTTGTCAGTCTTATCTCATCTTCGTTTGCATGATAAGCCACTACGTTTCCTGCTGAATCTAAAAAATACACCTCCGCACTCGGGCTTAAAACCATGGCATTATAAAAAACCGAATCGGCTTTTTTTTCATCTATGCCATTGTGGTTAAAAGGCGAAGTGAACTTTGCAATGTGGGTAGCCACTTCTTTATTTAAGAGTTGTGTACCGGCTTCATGAAAGTTGGAAACAGATAGATAAGTGATGCCCATAAATAGCAGGCACAACACAGTGATCACCGTAAAAAATAATATACCGATGCGTGTAAATATGCTGAATTGCCTTGATCTCATTCTGAAAATCTGTAGCCTGTTCCCCAGGAGGTTAAAATATATTGAGGATCATGCAGGTTAGTTTCTATTTTGATACGGAGCCTGTTAATATGCGAGGTAATGGTGTGCTCATATCCCGGGAAAGCCACGCCCCAAAGCATTTCCAGCAACTCATGCCGGCTGTATGTTTTACCGGGGTTACTGGCCAGTAACAATAACAAATCAAATTCTTTTGGCGTTAAATCCAGCCGTTGTTCACGAATCGATGCTTTCTTTTTTTTATTATCTATTACAAGATCTTTAAAAGTTATGTCTGAATGATCATTGGATTTATTTGCTTCAAACTTGCTACCTCTCCTGAGTAAAGCCTTGGCACGTGCCATTAATTCAAGGATGCCAAAGGGTTTTGTTACATAATCATCGGCACCAAGTTCCAGCGACAATACTTTATCGCTTTCTTCACCATGTGATGTCAACATCATGATGGGAACGTGTTCGTCCTTTGCACGAATGATCTTACAAATTTCCATACCATTTAAGCCGGGTAAGGTGATGTCAAGAATGAGCAATGCAAACTTTTCAATTTCAAAAGCTGCAATAGCTTCTTCGCCATCTACACAGGTTTTAAGCTGGTAAGATTGCGACTCAAAATGAAGTTTAAGTAGCCGCGTAATTTCTGGATCATCTTCAACCAGTAGAACTCTATTCATTTACATGCAAAAGTTAACGACTTAATGAAGCCTATTTTAATAGGGCAAGGTAGAGATAAGCCGGTTAAAACTCCTCACAGAACTATGTTTTTTACTCTGACGATAAATGAAAACTATTTTAGTATCCAAAGTATCCGTTTTATTCAAAAACGAATTAAGATATAATGTATCCAGCCTGGTCATTGCATCAATTATAATTTTTTCTTTATAATGATGATATTATTTTAAATAAAATACTTCGATGCTGGCGGCTGGTTCAAAACTGGCTTTTTGAAGATAATTGCCTTGCAAAATTATCTTAGGCGTAATGTGGTTCCTTTTCAAATAAGTACCTTTTGGACTGAAAGCCTGGGCTTGCAAAATTATCATTGCTTATATCAACTTAAGCTGCCAATCGTACCATTAATTTTAAAATCTTGCAAAAAGGAGTTCGACATTTGTTACATAGGACTGCCTAATACTCTTATGCAGCTAATAAATAACATAGAAGTTTAAAAATCTGCTAGCAAATGGTTCGAGTTTTGTACGAGCGGGATCACAAAAAAGAGGCTGTAGCCCGGTGGCTTTTTTATTGATTCTATTTCTATATTCATTTTCAATTTCTGTAGGCTTGCTATAGAAATCGCACTTAATATTTAAAAGAGGAAATATATGTGTAGGTAGCTGTAATTAACTCATTTCATTTACATTTAAGTTTTATAAACTACCAAACTTGCTGCATGAATCAAAACCTAACTTTTGCTGATTATCTTGTCTTTATTATCTATTTTGTAATAGTGGCCAGTTACGGTTACAGCATCTATCGAAAACGCAAAAAGAACGAGCATGATGCCAAGGCTTATTTCCTGGCAGAAGGTACGCTTACCTGGTGGGCTATTGGTGCCTCGCTGATCGCATCAAACATATCGGCAGAGCAGTTTATTGGCATGAGCGGCGAAGGGTTTTTCCTCGGTGTTGCAGTTGCCGCTTATGAATGGATAGCAGCCGTTGCTTTGATAATTGTAGCGGTGTGGTTTATTCCTGTTTATTTAAAGAACCATATTTATACTATGCCTCAGTTTCTAAAGACGAGGTATAACGAATCTGTGGCGCTTATTATGGCTGTATTTTGGTTATTTCTTTATGTGTTTGTAAATCTTACTTCAATTTTATATTTAGGCGCTGTGGCCATCAACGGGCTTGCTGGTGGAAATTATTTACATATCATTATGTTAGGCCTGGCTGTGTTTGCTTTACTCATTTCATTAGGCGGCATGAAGGTGGTGGCTTATACCGATGTTATACAGGTTGCGGTACTTATTGTGGGCGGATTGGTTACTACTTATATAGCCCTTACAACTGTTGGTGAATACTTTGGTGTGGGTCAAAATGCAATTGCCGGCTTCAAAGTTTTGTTGAAAGAAGCACCGGAGCACTTTAAAATGATTATCCCTAAACCTTCTGCAGACTCATCTCAAAATGATATAAATAAGTATATCACTTTCCCGGGTGTGTTATCGTATGCAGCAGGTATCTGGATCATTAATTTAAACTATTGGGGGTGTAACCAATATATTACGCAAAGAGCTCTTGGTGCAGATCTACATACTGCACGTACCGGTATTTTGTTTGCCGGGTTTCTAAAATTATTGATGCCGTTGATTGTAATGTTACCGGGTATTGCTGCTTATGTATTGTATAAAGATGGTCATTTACCGCAATTAGTAGGTGGTAAAGACGGCGCCTATTCTGCAATGCTCACCTTTTTGCCGACAGGTTTAAAAGGCTTATCTGTAGCGGCTTTAACAGCTGCCATCGTGGCCTCACTGGCTGGTAAGGTAAACAGCATTTCTACTATTTACACATTAGACATTCATAAAAAATATTTTCAGAAGGATGCCGGGGAAAGACAGCAGGTTTTTATTGGCAGGTATGCTGTGTTTGCGGCAATGATATTGGCTGTTATGTTTACCTGGAGTGATGTATTAGGCATTGGCGGCGTGGGCGGCTTTACTTATATTCAGAAATATACAGGTTTTATAAGTCCGGGCGTTTTTGCCATGTTTATTTTAGGTATGTTTTGGAAAAGAACAACAGGTGCTGCTGCTATTGCAGGCGTAATTACCGGCTTTTTACTCTCGGTGTTATTTAATGAATTTGCGCCACGGCTTTTCGGTAACGACACATTTCTGTATACCGCCTATCCAAACGGTAAAGGCGGTTTTGAGATTCCATTTCACATCTGTATGGGATTGGCTTTTGTAATTACAATGTTGGTCATGATTAGTATGAGTCTTGCCGGGCCAAAAATAAATCCGAAAGCTTTTGACCTGGATAAAGGCATGTTTAAATTAAAGCCCGCAAATACAGTAATGATTGTAGTTACCTTACTAATTATTTTTGCTTTGTATGTAAAGTTTTGGTAAGCGTTTTTTGGATTGGGCTTCATGCCCTTTTTAATTATTTAAACTCCTAATTTAAAATCGTATGAAAACACTAGGCATAATATTAATTGTAGCGGGCATCTTAATGATGGTTTTCCGTGGCTTTAATTTTACACAGGAAAAAAAGGTTGTCGACCTTGGTCCATTGGAAATTAATCGTAAAGAAAATAAAAGTGTAAGCTGGCCAATTTATGCCGGTGCAGTTGCAACGATCGCCGGTATTGCAATTCTGGTTACGGCTAAGAAAAGAGATTAACTTTTGAGAAATGTGGAAATGTAACCTGACAGCTATTCAATCTTTCTGCCATTATCTATAAATTCTCTTTTAATGCTTGAAGGCTTTGAAATTAGTTGGAAGAATGGTTCAAGATAAGTGATCATTTGTGACCGCACGCCTGATGGTAGCAAGTCAAAATCTCTTACAAGCTTGTAAATATTATCCTTCTGTTTTAAGAAGTCATCGGTTATCACTTTCAGTTCCTCAGGCGTTCTTATAAATCCACGGTACAGCCGCTCGGTTACATTTTGTAGACCGAGATCCTCTGGCGGTACAGCATAATCTGCATCAACTAAACCGGCATAATCAAAGTCATAAGGCACAGGATATGAAATGCCGTTTGTATCCTTTTTTGCAACGATTAAACGAACATTATGCTTTCCCTTTACTGACCAATCAAGGTTTCCGATCATATATTGGAATATAGCTACCCGGGCCATTTGTTGCCTTTCAGTTAATTCCATATGACTAATACTTCTAAAACGCTCTACGCACTGGTTTCGCTTCGCCATCACACTCATATCTTCTATCAAAAAGCCATAAGTATTGAGGCTATTTTTTTTGCCGCTGCTGTCCACATAAGTGAGCTTCAACAGGCGGGTTCTAAGACTTTTATCGGAAATAAGATTATACATTTTGTAAATGAGATATTCTTTAAAAAGATACTCATTGCCCACTTTGTTATCTCTGCAGGTGTTAACCAATTTCAATGAACCGAGGCTTGATAATACGGGAGAAGCTGTACTTTTAAAATTCACTTTCAAAGGTGGAATATTACAGATTTGTTTTCTCATGATACCACGAGCTTCAATGGTTATTGGTTCATTGATTTCTTTTCCATCTATCTCAGTCTCAACCCTGGCCCGCAACTTTTGACCATTTTTCATTTTGCTTGAGAGAAATTGTTTTAGATCGGTAGAAATTTTCATATTGACAATTGGCTCATCTTTAAAAAATTTCTTGGCATCTACTTTAGCTGAAGGCTTTTGAGCAAATGCAACATTCAATAGCAATACCTGCATGATGAGACTAAAAAGTATTTTCACCTTAAATTTTATTTAAATGATTGAACAGTTAATTCCGCGTAGTTCAAAGATTAGCAGGTAGTGTGGTGCCAGTTTATGTAAGCTCAATTAAAATGTAAGCTCCAGATGTTAAGATAGTAAATTAGCATCTGATTTGATCAAGCGATTTTTTTAGACCAGCGATTAGTTTAATTGCTGTCTTTG
>JBDSRT010000305.1:0-7275 GCA_039929165.1 Ginsengibacter sp. | reverse complement strand
TATTCTGTAATCATCGTGAATCAGTGGAAAGAACAAGTGCTTTCCTTTCTGATAAAGGCCTGGTAAATGTATTTTATCATGGTGCCCTTGAACAGCCGGAACGGGATGTAGCATTATGTAAATTCAGAAATGGTACCTCAAATATTTTAGTAACTACGGATCTTGCATCAAGAGGGCTTGATATACCAAACATCCGCTACATTATACATTATCATCTACCTGCCAACGAAGAAGTGTACACACACCGCAATGGCCGAACAGCCAGGATGGATGCAAGCGGCACTGCCATTCTTATTATTGGCCCGGAGGAGAAAATGCCCGTTTATCTTTTAAGCCAGCCAAATGAAATAAACTTACCGGAATACAATGAGCTGCCGGAAAAACCAAAATGGTCAACAATTTTTATTGCTGCAGGCAAAAAAGATAAGATAAATAAAATTGATATTGTTGGCTTTTTAAGTAATAAAGGTCAGCTTAAAAAAGAGGACATCGGTTTAATTGAAGTGAAGGATTTTTTCTCTTTTGTTGCTATAAGAAAAGTAAAAGTGAGTGATGTATTGCGGGCAATAAAAGATGAAAAGATCAAGAATAAAAAAGTAAAAATGGAAGTGGCAAAATAACATCTAACTACTTCATCAACTCTAAAACTACTATTGACTTTGCGCCTAGTTTTAAAGAGGAAAGATCATTTGTCGCTTCATTCGTAATCACATTTTTTGCTTTTGTAAATCCCTTCATTCTTTCGCCAAAACGATCAGTCGTCACAACTATTTCTGCATCATTTGTATTTGTTGCTATCATTATTGTCTTATCTGTATTGTGCCTGAAGTAAACATAAAGGCCATTCTGCGGCACATATTGCATAAGGCTTCCGCTATATAACGCCGGTGTTTTTTTTCTATAATTGGCCAGAGCTTTCACATAATTAAAAGCTTCATTTTCTTTATCACTTCTCCCCTGTGCTGTAAATTTGTTCTCCTCGTCCCCGGCAAAACCACCCGGAAAATTTTTCCGGACTTCTGCATCACTTGGGCTACGTGTGTTCTTCATGAGTATCTCTGTACCGTAATACCAGGACGGGATGCCACGTGTAGTTAATAGCCATGTTATGCCAATTTTATATTTGTTGAAATCATCACCGATAACCGATAAAAAGCGATCCATATCATGGTTATCAATTTGGGTGACCAGCTTCATGGGATCTTTGTACACACCATCCTGTGCAAGTGTTTGATACAATCTGCTCACGCCCTGGTCCCAGCCGAAACCTTGATTTAACCCATCAACGATTGCACCATTCAGGGGGAAATCTAAAGTGCCCGGCAGGTTACTTTTAAATGGATAAGCCACATTGCTTCTTACAAAATAAGAAAGCGCATAAGGGTGGGCAGCGGTTGATTCTCCAAATAAAAAAATGTTCGGGTATTCAGTCAATAGTGCCTGGTTGCATTGATTCATAAATGCCTGATCATTGTATTTGTAAGTATCAATCCGCCATGCATCTAAATTGAAAGTTTCAGTAGACCAAACGGCATGCTGAATTAAATACTTTGCCAGGAAAGGATTGCGTTGATTCAAGTCTGGCAGGAAAGAAGTGAACCAGCCATCGAGCAATATTTTTTTATCAATCTTTGCAGCATGTGGATCTCCTAGTGGTTGTTCTTTATGTGATGAAGCTGTAAATGCCGGCCACCGATTGAACCAATCTTTTGTAGGTTGATCTTTATACATCCAATGATCATCGCTTATATGATTATAAACTGCATCCTGTATAAGTTTGAAACCCTTTTGATGCAGTGTTTTTGAAAATTGTAAGTAACCTTCATTACCGCCAAAACGTGGATCTATCTGGTAATGATCTGTAAAATGATAACCGTGATAGCCAGCCTGCATGCGATCCGGAGCTTCCTGTTTTAAAGTTTCATCGTTTATAATTAGTGGAGTTGGCCAGATAGCCGTTACACCTAGTTCCTCCAAATAATCAAGATGATCAGTAATGCCTTTAAGATCTCCGCCATGGCGCAAAATAGGATTATTGGCATCTACATTTGTATCAAGCATGTTTAGGGATCTATCATTGGTCGCATCGCCATTGGCAAAGCGGTCAGGCATGATGAGATAGATGAAATCAGCAGCAGTCACACCTGAGCCTTTCTGCTCTTTTGTTCTTGCCTTTAATTCATAAGACTTTACTATTGTTTTATCACCTGATTTACCAACGACTTTAAAAGCACCTGCTTTTGCTGCCGGCGAAATAACAAGATCAAGGAAAGCATAGTTAGGGTTTCCAACTTTGTTTGTCTTTATAAGTTTCACGCCGGGATAACTGATGGTATAATTGAGAGTGCCGGCATCTTTGCCATATACCAGCAATTGAAGATTCTGACTCTTCATCCCAACCCACCAATTGGTCGGATCAATTCGTTTGATGCCAGGCGTGTCTTGAGAATGAACGTGACCTGCAAAGACAACAAAAATAAAAAGCAGAAATAGATTTTTCATATTGCATTAGTAATTGTTAACAATCATGCAGCTTTAAGGTAAGTGAGTAAACTTACAACACTTGAACAAGTGACCTAACCACGCCAAGAAACCTTACCTGGTTAAAGGTGTGATTCCTTCCTTCGTAATTTTTACCGGTTGTATAAACCCTTTTTGATCAAAGGTCATTTTATCAATACAGGTTACACGATGGTTAGCTTCGGTTTCGCCCAAAGGTCTGCGGTGGTAAACAATATACCAATCATCCGTTTGTTTGTTTTGGATAACGGAATGATGTCCTGCACCAGTGGCTACTGTGGTATCCTGTTGTAAAATTTTGCCAACTCTTTTAAACGGACCAAAGGGTGAGTTGGCAATGGCATAAGCCACCGAATAATCCGGGCCTGTCCAGCCGCCTTCTGACCACATGAAATAATATTTTTTATTTCTGATGAACATAAAAGGGCCTTCCACATAACCGGCCGGAGTAATCTCTTTAAAAATTTTGCCATCTTTCATCGGAACAAAACCTGTAAAGTCATCTTTAAGCCTGGCAATGTTGCAATGCTGCCAGCCACCATATATTATATAATACTTACCGTCTTTATCGTGAAAAACAAATTGATCTATTGGCTGCGCACCATTATAAAATTTATCAATTAGGGGCTTGCCTAAATAATCTTTAAAAGGGCCTTCCGGGTAGTCTGAAACGGCTACACCAATACCGCCATATTCATGGTTGTTCTGAATATCATTTGCTCCAAAAAACAAAAAGTATTTGTCGTTTTTCTTTACAACAGCAGGCGCCCAAACTGCACGCTTCGCCCACTTTACATTTGATGTGTCTAATATCCGATCATGCTTTGTCCATTGTTTTAAATCCGGCGAGGAAAAGGCATCAAAGAAAACCTGTTTCTCGTATGCATCTGAATAAGTAGGATAGATCCAGTAGGTGTTTCCAAATACAGTTGCTTCGGGATCAGCATACCAACCTTGTATAACAGGATTACCAGCAAGCGAAGTGTCTGTTTTTTGTTGTGCATTACTGCTTGTTGTTATAACAGCTACAAATAAGGAGAAAAATATTTTTTTAATATACAATGGTCTCATGTTGGCAAAGAATAAAATGTATACCAAATGTAGGCAGGAAATAACACTGAACGACAGCTTAGTATTCCTTAACTGCAGCAACAGTCATTGGTTATTTTGATTTCTTTTTATGCAACCTGTTAATCCACATGATGGTGCCTGTTGTGGGAATGTCATTCCAAAAACACAAACAATGAAAGCAATTATTTTTGAATGTGTGCCGAAAATGGAGCCGGTATGGACGGGCTTTAAAGTTGAAGTACCCGTTGCCCTAAATTTCTATTAGCAAATTTCAGTATTCCCAAGCTGACCGCTGTTCAATTCTACTGGTCTTTGCTTTGCAGTTGAATTTAAAGCGCTACAATAGTATCTTCAGCAGTCTGGCTTTTTTTGTAAGCCCTGAAGCCACTTGCCTTCACTTGCACAAGATATTTTGTGCAAATGAACACCTAACTCCGGCGTAACTATTAAAGTTTTGGGAAAAGAGTCTTATACAATAAGGAACTACTAAATAGGATTGGTCAGTAAAATGAAAAAGCAGCCATAGCAAGTTATTATAGGCCATGTGCTGCTCTAACGATATTGGATGTTGGAAAGTTACACTTTTAATTCACCTTCCACGCCGTCATCTGAAGTTTTACCTGTAACTACAGAAGCCATTATTTTTATAAGAGATACCAGTTTATTATTTTTTGTATCCCAATAGTAAGCATCTTCAGGCTTAACCTTTATCAATGTAAGATTTGGATCTTCTTTGCCTTCGGGAAACCAGGCCTTAACCATTGTAGACCAATATTCCTCAATTTTTTCCTTATCTCGTGAGATTTCTGCTGTACCATATACACTAAGATATTCGTAACCACTGTTATTTACATAAAACAATTGCACACGATTGTCTTTTTGTATCTCGATATTTTTGTCACTGGTTTTATCGCTAAAGAACCAGATGTTGCCTTCATCATCCGTATGCTGGCTGCTCATTGGTCGTGCATTCAGGGGCAATTTATCCAAAGACGTAGTAAACATGCAAATGTCTGAGGCCTTCACCAAATCTTTTATTTTTTTAATGGCATCTTCTTTAGTTAAATTTTCTACTGACATAGTTTTTTGTTTAATGCTTGAACAATTTGATTTAATAAAAGTTTGAAACTGTGTGGACTTTATCAAACATCATGCTTATATTTTTTCTTTAACCGCAACAAGGTCCGTTAATTCAACAGTTAAAGGCACTGCTCCAAATTGTATAATAGCCCGTTTTCCTCTTATCTCGTTCACTACACCAACTCTCCTGTTACTTTTCATTTGAACTTTCACACCGGGTAAGATTGCAGCTGTTATTTCTTCAAATTTTGACTCGAATTTCTTTTGCTGTTTTTCCTGTACCTGCTTTTCATTTTGTCTAAAAAGCAATGCATTCATCTGTTTAATTACTTCCTGTTTATTCTCAGATTTTCGCCAGTCAATTACTAACTTTTTAAGCTTACGGTCAAGGTCTTTTAGATAGGTTAGCTTTTCCTCACTTACTTTATTTTGATGTTTTAATATTTCAACTTTTTGTTTGTGAGATTCTGTATTGATAACCCTGTTCATCTCATTTTTTAGTTTCTCATTTTCCGTTAGAAGATTTTTAAGTGTCATCTTTTCTTTATCGATCTTTTGGAGATCCTGTTCTGTTCTGTTTAACAATTTATCAAGACTGAAATGATCTTCATCAACCAACTGTCTTGCTCTTTTTATCAAAGCAGGATTAAGACCGATACGTTCAGCAATTGAGAAAGTATAAGAACTGCCAGGCTTGCCTAATGTAAGCTGGTAAAGCGGTTTAAGATTTACTTCATCAAAAGCCATTGCGCCGTTAATGATTCCAGGCACTTTATTGGCCATTACTTTAAGGTTTAAATAGTGCGTTGTAACTACACCCATCGCATGTTTTCTTGCCAACTCTTCCATGATCACTTCTGCAAAGGCGCCGCCAAGATTTGGGTCACTACCACTACCAAGTTCATCAATAAAAAACAAGGTTTTACCATTCGCATTTTCTAAAAAGTATTTCATGTTTTTGAGATGAGAAGAATATGTACTTAACTCAAACTCGAGACTTTGTGTATCGCCGATATGGATCATTAACTGTTTAAAAATGCCCATTTCACTATCCGCACTACATGGCACAAGCAAGCCGCTTTGCACCATCAATTGTAATAATCCCGCCGTTTTCAAAGTCACCGTTTTACCGCCGGCGTTTGGGCCGCTTATCACCAATATTCTGTTAGCCTCATCTAAATAAAGGTTAAGCGGAATAGTTGGCTTACCGGCTTTCTTATTAAACAAATATAACAACGGATGATAGGCCTGGCGTAGGTTTAGCAAAGCCTTGTCTGTTAGTTTAATAAAATTACCACCGGTTTCAACGGCTAATTTTGCCTTAGCCTGTATAAAATCATATTCTCCTAAAATGTCATGATATTGTTTAAGTAAGGGCGCATAAACACTTATTTTTTTTGTGAGCGCTAAAAGTATTTTATTGATCTCTCTTACTTCTTCCAGCTCCATGGAATAAATCTCGTTGTTTAAGCCGGTAGTTTCTTCCGGTTCAATAAAAGCCGTACGCCTGCTATCGCTTTCGCCATGTAAGATGCCTTTAACCATTCGCTTTTGTTCTGCAAATACAGCCAGCACTCTCCTCCCGTTCATAAAGCTTTCTTCGATATCTGCCAGGTAGCCATCTTTACTTAGCCTGCTTACAATCCTGTTAAATAACCGCCTAAGTTCGCCGCGTTTTCGGTAAAGATTCACTCGTATTCTTGAAAGTTCTTCTGATGCATTGTCTTTAACATTACCGGCTTCGTCAATAATGTCATTAATGAGACTTACAATTGTTTTTTCATAATAAGAGTTTTCAATCACTTTAAACAAAGTTGGATGGGTTGTGCGTCGTTCAACATCAAACCACCTGAATATTTTTTGCATCGTTTCAGCAAGATGTTTCAATTGTACTAATTGTGAAGCCTGCAACATAGCACCATCAATGAATAATAATTTTAGTTCATTAGTGATCTTAAGTTGATGGTTATCCGGGAAAGCCTGGTGCGATTGTAAAAGCAATTGGTACTCATGGGTTTGCTGTAAAGCCGGCTGAATAAACTCATACTTTGTATGAATGCGCAAATTTTCAGCAAGACCTTTGGCAAACTCCGTATTGCAATAAGAGGACAGCAGGGATTTTATGTTCTCAAATTCGAGTTGATATAATGCCGACTCAGGGAAATATTTCATTTACTTAACCATAACTTTTTAGAGCCGCAAAGATAAAAGGTTATCGTTCTTTTGGCTTGCATGCATTTAAGATTAAGTAGTGTTAAAAAGATCAATTTCGATTCGAGCCAACATCAATAATTTTTATCTTTGCAGAAATGATTTCTAAATCTACAAATCTACTTTTACGGGTGGTTTTTTGTTCTCTCCTATCGATACTCTTTTCCTGTGCAAGAAGAGAATCAACAGCTATTGCAAGTTTCATGTCCACTCAAACCCTAGATCATTCTTCTAATTATGACACAGCAACTTTCGGAACCGGTTGTTTTTGGTGTACTGAAGCTTTATTTCAACAACTGGAAGGTGTCGCAAAAGTAACAAGTGGTTACAGTGGCGGCCATGTAGCCAATCCTACGTATGAACAGGTGTGTACAACAACTACAGGCCATGCTG
>JBDSRT010000304.1:0-4409 GCA_039929165.1 Ginsengibacter sp. | reverse complement strand
CGCAAGCGTTTCATTGATTTATGAACATGATCTATTGGTACGAGCAGCTACAAGAGGCAATGGCATTGCCGGTGATGAGATAACAAACAACATACGGCAATTAAGATCTATTCCGCTTTCTGCTAAGTTTAGTAAATATGGCATTGACAAGATAGAAATACGTGGCGAGGTATTAATGACCAAAGAAACTTTCAAAAAATATAATGAACAACTGGCTCAGCAAAACTTAGCGCCTTTAGCAAATCCCAGGAACGCGGCGTCCGGAACTTTACGTTTGAAAGATCCTTCGATGGTTAGGAAAAGAAACCTGGAAGTGGTGTTATACAACATCAGCTTTATGGTTCTTAAAAAAAATGCCGAAAAAAAATTAAGTGCTGCTACCGAAACGCATGATGGGTCTTTAGAAATGCTTCATTACCTTGGCTTTAAAACACCGGCAACTTCACAGAAAGTGTTTAATAGTATTAATGAAGTGACAGAATATTGCAACACATTTGAGCAAAAGCGGGATACACTGCCGTACGAAATAGATGGCATGGTGATAAAAGTAAACTCAGTTGAACTTCAGCAGCGTATGGGTTTTACGACACATCATCCACGCTGGGCAATCGCTTATAAGTTCGCTGCAAAGCAGGGAACAAGTAAATTAATAAAAGTAGATTTCCAGGTAGGCAGAACCGGCTCAATAACGCCTGTGGCGAAAATAGAACCGGTTTCTATTGCCGGCGCAACTATCACTTCTATTTCGCTATTTAATGAAGATGTGGTGAATGAGAAAGACGTTCGTATAGGCGATACTGTTTTGGTAGAAAGAGCCGGCGATGTGATCCCTTACATTGTAAAACCGCTGGTAGATGTAAGAACCGGTAAAGAACAAAAGATAAAGTTTCCGGTGAACTGCCCCGTTTGTAATGATCCTTTGGTAAGACCTGAAGGAGAAGCGGTGTCCCGCTGCGTAAATATTAATTGCAAAGCGCAGGTTGTTGAACGCATCATTCACTTTGTGAGTAAAGATGCCATGGACATCAGGAGTTTTGGTGAGGCCAACGTTAGAAAATTTTATGACCTGGAGTTGCTGAAAGATGTGCCTGGTATTTACAATCTTGACTATAACGCCTTGTCCAAACTTGAAGGTTTTGGCAGCAGGTCAATTGACAACCTAAACAGCGCTATCGAAAAATCTAAAACTCAGCCATTGCATAGATTAATTTTTGGTTTGGGAATAAGATATGTCGGCGAGACTACAGCAAAAACTTTGGCCAAAACTGTAAGCGCCTTAAGAGATCTTGAAAATTATTCGTTGGAAGATTTGCGAAACTTAGATGATGTAGGAGAAAAGGTTGCTGGCAGTATTTACTATTTCTTTCGTAATAAAGATAACATGGCGATTTTGAGCAAACTGGAAGAGATCGGTTTAAACTTTAAAGGAGATAAAAAGGTGCCGGTAGAAGGTAAATTGTCAGGACAAAACTTTTTGTTTACAGGCACACTTCCCACCTTAAAACGAAATGATGCTGAGCAAATGGTAGAACAAAATGGCGGAAATATAGTTAGTGGTGTAAGCAGTAAACTTAATTACCTGGTTGTCGGCGAAGATGCCGGTAGTAAACTGGCAAAGGCACAAAAACTGAAAACCATCAATATCCTGGATGAAGATGGATTTTTACAATTACTCTCTTAAGCACCATAATTATGTTACAGGTATCATCTATAGATTTTTTGAAGGCGCTTTCAAAAAATAATAACAAGCCATGGTTTGATGCACACCGAAAAGACTATGACAGTGCTAAAGCAGATTTTGAAAATTTTGTTGGCTTGCTTCTTAAGAAGTCTGCTTCGTTTGATAAAGACTTAAGTGAGCTTGAAATAAAACAATGCACTTTTCGCATAAATCGTGATATCCGGTTTTCAAAAGATAAAACGCCTTATAAAAATAATATGGGCGCAAGCCTAAACCGCGGCGGAAAAAAATCCGTATTTGCAGGCTATTACTTTCACCTGGAGCCCGGTGGTAAAAGCTTTGCCGGTGGAGGATTGTGGATGCCGGAAGCGGAAACATTAAAAAAAATAAGGCAGGAAGTTGATTATAATCTCGATGAGTTTAAAACCATTATAGAAAATAAAGCGTTTAAGAAAGCATATCAAGCGCTGGAGAATACGAAAGAAACCAGCTTAAGCAGTGCGCCACGCGGTTACGAGAAAGATAACCCGGCTTTTGAATGGTTAAAACTCAAAAGCTTTATAGCAACAAAGCCTTTACCAG
This sequence comes from Ginsengibacter sp., assembly GCA_039929165.1. Taxonomy (GTDB): domain Bacteria; phylum Bacteroidota; class Bacteroidia; order Chitinophagales; family Chitinophagaceae; genus Ginsengibacter. The sequence continues at coordinate 2,146 of JBDSRT010000304.1, read as the reverse complement.
ATAAGGATATTGTGGCAAAAGATCTTGAACAAAATGTAATTGAAACTTTTAAAGCGCTTAAGCCATTGCTTGATTTTTTAAACAGGGCGATTGATTAAAAAAAGATGGCCAGTGATGAAAATCACCGGCCTTGCTTACCTCTGAAACCACAAGAAAAAGAGATGATCAGCCAAAGAGCGCTGAAAATATTATGATGAAAAATAAAATACAAGCAAATAAGAAATTGGGAGAACAGTTTTTGGTAGGATCGGATTATTAGTCCTTTTTTCGAACAGTTTGCTAAAATAAGAAAATATTAACAACTGCCTAGTTTATTTTTTATTTACTTGTTTGAAGTGCGTTTGCTGCAAATTTTTCAATTTGACCAATCTTATAATTGTACCAGGGTTTAGGTAACGTTTTCTTTAGAACAGTATCAATAGACCGCATGCCGAATAAATTCCAAACGCCATGCAGTTTTCCCGATAAAGAACTTTGCAGGGCACGTAAACTCATGGCAAAGCCACTTTCCAGGTATTCCATATGATGCCAAAATCCCGCCGGCATAAACAAAGTATCGCCATGGTCGAGGATAACTTCATATCCTTTTGCCAGTTTAATAGCCGGAAATTTAGTAGTATCCGGATTGCCAGAATTCAAATAATAATTTGAAAAATCTACCAGGCTTAAAACTTCAAAGGGTTTTCTATACAGTTTATGCTGCTCTTCATAAGGAAATAGTAGCACTCTTTTTTTGCCCATGAATTGCGTGTGAACAATGTGCGACAAATCTATATCGAAATGCATATGTGTAATAGAAGTTTGACCGCCGGTAAAAAGCATGGGATATCGTTTCACAAAGCCATTCATTAAATGCTCCGGCCATATAAAATCTTTTGTTAGCTCAGGCGCATGCTCAAAAATATTAAAGAGAAATATCCGCCATTCACTAGGCCCCTTCCTGATCATGTCAATATATTCTCCGAAAGGCTTATAATCATCCGCGGTGTTTATGGGTGTGTAAGCATCACTCTTGACGTTGTTATATAAACCAACTTTAACGTCCCCAACAATGTCTTTTAAATAATCCCAGTTCCACTTTTGGTAGGCTGGCCATTGTTTAGCAAGATCTTTAATTACAAGAGGCTTCTTAAGATTGTAATAATTCTTTTTAAAGATTTCAGGCGATATGGTTTCAACTGTGTCAACGCTTTTTAAATCCATAGAACAAATTGAAGCGCAAAATTATAGATAATGAAATTGATAGCGATTTGCGCTAAGACATCCAAAAAACTAATAATCGTTAGTTTTGTTTTAAAGGTACACTGTACATGGCTAAGATTATTGCAGGGAAGAACGGTTCAAAAAAGGAAGTGATCTCAAAAACGGCTTCGAAGCTTTTTCAACAGAAAGGTTTTAGCGCCACATCCATGCGGGATATTGCTGAAACGATTGGTGTGGAGGCGCCCAGTCTGTACAATCACATTTCATCTAAAACAGAATTATTGCAGGAAATATGTTTCAGGATAGCCAATGTTTTTAATGCACATATGCTTGATGTAGAAAACAGCAAAGCGTCTTTGCAGGTGAAATTGAAAAAGCTCATCAGCTTTCACATCAGGATGATAGTAACCGAATATGAAAGCGTGTATATCTCCGATCATGAATGGAAACATTTGCCTGAGCCTTACCTGTCAAATTTCAAAAATCAAAGAAAGTTATACCGTGCCAGGTTCGCCAACCTCATTTTAGAAGGTATTAAAACCAATGAATTTAAAAAGATCGACCCACCTATTGCTGTGTTAACTATTCTCTCGGCAATAAGCGGCGTCGAAAGCTGGCGGCGGTCAAAAAAGATTACCGATGCTGCGGAAGTTGAAAAAAATATGATAGCTATTTTATTGGAAGGCATTACTCAAAAGCAATCCTGACTTCACTAAATAATCTTAACCATTGGCTTTACATTTTCATCCGCTTACCATAAAATCAATGCAGCCACAAACGGCTAATGGCGTATGCATAACCTTTAATGTGCCGGCAGAGTTGAAAGATACTTTTGCCTTTAAACATGGACAGACGCTTACCTTAAGAACGCATATCAATGGCGAAAATATCCGCAGGAACTATTCCATTTGCAGCAGCCCATTTGATAATGAATTACGTGTTG
>JBDSRT010000303.1:0-5273 GCA_039929165.1 Ginsengibacter sp. | reverse complement strand
ACGAACGCGGGGATAAATTATATATTATTGACAAGGGCGAAGTTACTATTAGCCAACCAAATGACGATGGTGAAGAACGCATCCTGGCTAAGCTTGGCGAAGGTGCTTTCTTTGGAGAGTTGTCACTTCTGGACGGTGGGCCCCATTCCGGTACAGCAAGAGCTTTGAACGCTACCTCAATAATGATTATTGACCAGGCAAGTTTTTATAAATTTTTAGAAAAGCATGCTGATTTTTACAAGACGTTATTGAGTGTGCTGGTAGAACGTTTGAGGTTTAGTGCAGATACCATGCGAATCACAAATATCAATTCGGATGTAGCGCATAGCAAAAGATCGTTTCTGGAGCATCTTGCTGAAAGAACGGCCAGGATTATTGCGAGCAGCGGCTTCCTTGTGTTTGTCAGTATTTTTATTGTCGGATGGATCAGCATGCAAACATGGATGTTTATACGTTCTCACCGGGAGCATTTAGACTTTCATGATACACCACCTACCTTTTTTATTCTAGGCTTTATTATTACGCTGACATCATTTTTGTTGACAATATTGGTATTGACGAGTCAGAAAGCATTGGCGGACAGGGATCGCATCAGGGCTGATATAGAATACCAGGTAAACCTTAAAGCGCAGGCTGAAATTATGCGGCTGCAACTAAAGATGGATGATGTGTTAAGTCTTCTCAATGATAAACAGGTTTTTAAAAGTGAAGAGCCTCGTAAGCAATAATCACTAACTGATATTACTTGCGGTTAACAGTTAATTTGGTTTGACCGTTGAGCTACCGGCTGCAGAACTGGAGAATACAGCAGACATTTCTTCTGCCTGCTGATATTTCTCTCTGGAGTATTTACTAAAGGCCCCTTTCTTCCTGAATTTCATCAATTCAACTATTTGGGTTTTTCCGGTGATAGGCTCGAGATTATGATAATAGCCGCCACTAACAAGGAAATATGAAGATGATTCAATAGTATTTGAAGCGGGCACCTTGTACGTAAATGAGATAGTATTTTCCCCGGTTAGATGTGTGTATTGATCATCATTGTCTGCTAACACTATATTTTGATCAACACCATCCAAGCTTCTGGCGATGTCAGGCTTCAATACTGTTGTTTCGAAGTGTTTGTCAACCCTAAAATCCATGCCTGCAAAATCAAGATCCCAAAAGCGAAAGGCTGTTTCAAGTTTAAGTTCTATTTTTTCTGCATTTATCTCTGCAGTGTTTATCGACATAATCATATCCCGACTGGCAGTATTACCAATCAACGGGAAGTAATCAACGAACTTCCAGCCTTTTGGAGTTTTTAGATAAACCATCACCGGCAAGGCCTGTTCCATTTGCCATTGCTCCAGTTTTTTAGGATCCGCTTTCTCCTGTCTTTCTCTCCATCTTTCATATCCATCACCAAATAATTGAAGAAATTCTTTATGCACCAAACCTCCCCAATAAGAGTTACGGGCATGGATTACCAACTTGGCCTTGTTAACATTTTCGGGTTTATCAAAAGTGAGTATTATATCGCTTAGGCCATTTTTATTTGACGTGTTATCAAATGAATAATAAGATTCATCAACCTTTGATATAACATTCTGTACATCCCTGTTTTCTCTGGAGGAAGTTGATACCGGAGACATTAAATTACTATAAGAAAAAAAGTGACCATGACGATCGGCTAAAACCTTTTTTCCTGGCTGATGCTTTACCTGTAATAGTTCAACCTTGTTAATGAACTGTTCTTCATTTTTGGCATTAGCTATTTTAAAAGAAATATTTTTAGCCGCGGGTGAAATGGTGTTAAGTGGCAGGTAATCCATTCGTTCCAATGTTGAGTAAACAGCCCCGCTGTAAAGCCCACTCTTAAAGTCATAATTTCCGTTGCTCTCTACGTAAACCTGCGGGCAGTTACAGGCCACTAAAAGAAAAATAAAGCTTAAAACTGTTAAACCGGCATAAGCGAAACCAACCGTAGATATGATATGATTAGCATTGGTGGCCGACTTATTCAGCTCATATACGTCTAGTTTATCAAATGAAGCAAGAGAGGCTGTATAAAATGTATCCTGGATATTTATTTTGTCATTGGTATAAAGGTGCACTTCCATTAATACAGCTTTTTTATCAACCTTTTTAAATCTTGTCCGTTTTGGCAAGTCTGGATGGAGATACTTTAAATGTTCCGGCGCTATTGGCACCAGTTTGCCGTGGAGAGTGTCGCCGTTTACAAATGCATCTTCAAGACCGTTTGTGCTATTTTGAAAATGAATAATAAAATATTTATTCTCAGACTTAAGCCGGGTCATTGTTGACGCATCAATAGATGGCTGTGTATTGGCACGAAAGAAATTAAGGTAGCAACCGCTTAAAAGCATTATCCCCAAAAAAGCACAGGCATATATAACATACCGTCTTTTGCGAAAAATGATCAGTAAGGGGAAAAAAATCATTGGTGCTATACCGGATAATTTTTGATGCAGGGTCGTCATGACGATGTATTTATTGGATGGGATGAAATTTTTTTATTCATTATTCTAAACCATAATGGTGGTATCAAAGACAACAATACCATGAACGAATACCCCGCCGGGTGCTCCGGTGATTCATCCATGTCCCGTAATTCATTAAAAGACAAACTGGGTCGCATGTGATGGTGTGCATGATTTTCCAGGTGAAACAAGTCTACAGTTGAATTATGCCTGCCAGTCCGCCAGGCATGATGAGCATTGAGTTTTTCATAGCTTCCATTTTCGGCAACATCTCTCATCAGTCCGTAATGCTGCAGGTAATTGATAATGTGTAACAAAGCTACCGCAACAATATTCTGCAATAAAAAAAACAAGAAGGCATTAAAGCCAACAGCAAAAAATATACAGGTCATTAATAAAACCTGCAATATGCCAAAAACTAAAAGGCCGTTGTAAATACTAAAAAACGGTTTTGAAGATCGAGCCAGTTTCTTAGCCTGTATGGCCACAGCATTTTTATATGTTGCTACAACAGCCCTTGGGATATAGGCGTAGAGCGACTCTCCAACCCTCGCCGTATGAGGATCTTTGCTGGTGCACGCATACACATGATGTCCCCACACATGTTCAACACCGTAGTGCATATAATTATTTTGAAGAAGCAACAGGTAACCCGCAAACCGTTCCCGCCAGGCTGAATGGTGAATAAATTCGTGCGCCAGTGTAAAACCCAACACACCGTTTATTATACCTAGTGATAACGCAAAACCTGCAAAAGAAAAGGCATTTGTAATAGCTGTTGAAACATATATACACCATGTAGTTAGCCCCAAAAGCACCGGAACGAAAATGAGCGCCACGAGGCTGTAAACCGATGAGGGCTGTTGCTTTACTGCATGGGTATGTTCTTCCGAGCCGGCGATAAAAAGATTAGCTAAAGGATAGGCGACGAAACAGCAGACAGGTACCAGAAAGTTCCACCAGCCCCCAAGCAGATGACCCGCAACCACCATGGCCGGCAGCAAAAGAAGCAGGAGATAATTCCATGGCTTCATACAGTATTTTTGTTTGAGTTACCAAATGCTTTACAGCCTCCTTTCGCCATCAATGCAAGATTAGATGGGATATCATCATGCAATGCTGAAAATATTTTTTTCTGGCAAAATGGACAATTGTGTACATCACCATCTGTATCCACATAAATATAATGATTGGCACTGCCGCCACAACTAACTCTCCTGCTGTAAAAGCCATGGTATACAATTGCAGGATAAGATAAATAGGCTTTATCATAATTGTAGGTTACATAAAATTCCTCCAGCAATTGCACCTGTTGTTGCGGTAAAGAAACATCCTTACCATCATAATGTCCAACAGCTTTAGGTTCCAGAAGCTGTATAAATGAAACGCCCCATTGCTTAGCCAGCAGCGCATATTGCGACAGGTTTTCACGGCTGATAAAATCTTTCGTTGCACATAACGACAGGGAAACAACCAATCCCTGCTCTGTTGCATGTTGCGCCGCCATTTTGGCCCATTCAAATGCATTATGCTTACCGCGAAAGATGTTGTGCCGTTCAGGCTCCCAGTGATCAAGACTTATCACAATACCTGCAAGCCCGGCACTTTTTAACGCAGCGGATCTTTGTTTGGTAAAATGATAACCGGAAGTGTATAGCCAGACTTCAGTGTCTCTACCGATATTTTTTAGAATAAAATGGATATCATCAATTCTATTTAAAGGTTCGCCACCACTAAGCTGCACCTGCGTGATGCCAGCTTTTTGAAAGGATTGAATAACCATTAACAGATGATCTCTATTAAGTGTTTCAGGTTTATTTAAAGCTTCCCATTCAAAACAATGCTCACATTTGTACCCGCATTTTTTGGTTATGCCAAAGATTAATGTGTTTAAATTTATTCCGCTTGCGGAAGAATCAATTTTTTTAAAATTAGTAAGAATGTATTTGTCGAATGCGGCGGAAGGCCAACCAGGTGCATTAAAGGTGAAATAATATTTGTTGTTTGCTGCTGCATACTTTAAAATATTATGTTTATCCCTTACCTCATTTCGTAATCTTTTCAGATCAGCGCATGCTCTAAAAGCTTTTGCCGGATCCTTAAAATATCTAAAGGAAAGAAAAAGGATATTTATCCAAATGCAGGATTTTACAAGGGCCTTATGCAATCCAAAAATCATGGGAGACTGACGTCCGTTTATTGCCTCAACGTCCTTACCTGTTACTTGCCTGGAAGTTAAAATAGAAGTTTCCGTTATAGAAGCGCTAAGTGTTTGCATATATTAATTAACTACCGTTCTTTGGACATACCGTTAATTATGTTCCAGGGGAAGTGCTTTGCTATTAAAAAGACTTAAATGATATGACTAACTTCAATATTTAAGTTCATCCTAATTATGCGCCGAAAACAATCTACAAACAAAACCGTGTACTTACAAATAAGGTATTTATCAATCTTTAATAAAAGATATTTTCTTCTAACGTTATTGCTGTAGTGGATTAAAATTACAATTGCCTTATTTTTTCATGACAGGATAGTGAGACCTTATCTTGGAGGTGTGCTGGTGGTAATACTAATGATATGTTTTTAAAAACGTTTATTAAAGGATATTCTTTCGGAGTTGCGTTGACAGTTTAATGTTTGCCTGTTTAATTGAATTACAATATTTTAATTTTAGCAGGATGATGCATTTGAATACAGGGGGGTATTACAGGTGTTATTCTATGACATTCTTTTTATTGGACAGATATCTTATGTTATACGGTGTGGATAGCCATTGTGATAGTTCTA
>JBDSRT010000302.1:0-2859 GCA_039929165.1 Ginsengibacter sp. | reverse complement strand
ACTGGCTGCATTGTGAATTGCAAAATATTCCGAAAGGGGCTTATCATTTCTTTTTGCCAAACCGGGCGGGCAAGTTGCAGGCAAAGAATTTTATTACTACTGTAAAGCTAAAAACTGGTGATCTTCCGCCGGTTTTAGACTTGGAAAAAGTATGGGCTAATAAGGTAAAAATGGTTGAGGAAATAGAAATCTGGCTTAACGTGGTTGAAGCTCAATATCATGTTAAACCAATCATCTACACAAATATTTACTTTTACAACAGTTACCTAACAGGCCTTGTGGACGATTATCCTTTTTGGATAGCGCATTACCTGCAGCCGGTAAAGCCCAGGGTTGAACGTGACTGGCACTTTTGGCAACACAGCGAAAAAGGCAGAGTGAACGGCATTGCCAACCTTGTTGACTTTAATGTGTTTAAAGGAGACAGTGCAGATTTGAATTCCTTATTGCTTAAATAAAATCAACGCTTTAAATCAACCAGGCCCGATGAGTGAAATGGAAGAGGACGCAAGACAGTTTCTCCTGAAAATTGCATCTACTATTTCGTTGGGACTATTATGGTTGCTTATAAACTCAACAATCGGAATAGGTTTAAATTTTGCTTTCTTCAATAACCGGCCAGGTGTTGGAAATATTATATTTTACCTCTGGCTTATTGCTTCTTTTACCGCTCTTATTATTTATTTCAGGAGGAAATGGAAGATATAATTAAGTGCTGTGATCAGCCACAATAAGCCATTTGTTATTTATCTTTTTCACCAATAAAGTGAAATGACCACTTAAATCTCCGATAGAGCGGGCCAAATGCCATTTGCCAATTACAAAATAATATAAATCCGAAAGCTGCTTTACTTCAAGAATATCAAAGTCCAGTTTACCCATGGCAGCCGTATCGGGATAATTGCGTTTGTAATTATTTAGCGTAGTTGTCCAGCCATAAGTGAGACCGGTTTTACCAATAAATTTTAATGAATCACTTTTCCAATAGCTTTCCATAAACTCCTCAAGGTTACCGTTGTTCCAACTAATAGTTTGCTGCGTAAGCATCGTCCTGATGGCTGCTTCATCTTTTGATTGTGCAATTGATATAGAATAAGATCCCAGGAAAATAATTATAGCGAGCGCAAATATTTTAAACATAAAATCTTTTACACCAAGTTATTCATCAAAAGGCAAACTTCAATATTAATGTCTGTGTTGCGAAGAATTGTAATAAGATGACCGGCGTGTATATTTATAATTAAGAAAATGCCCGGTGATAATAAGCAACACCGCAATGCTTAAAAACAATATATCCAGTTCGGGAAACAATTGTTTAAGAATTAGGAAAACTATTCCTGAAGAAAATATATAAAACGGCAAAAGAATCCGGTGGTGTTTGTAATAGCCATGAAGTACGGCATAACAGCCAACCGAAAAAGCAATTAGTATCATTAACCATTCAAATGCTGTATTGTGAATAATATTTACACCAAACATAGGGAGGCTTGTTGCCACAAGTGGTAATACCGCACAGTGTATAGCACAGGCTATTGAAGTAACGATCCCAAAGAAGTCCCAACTTAATTTCACTTGCCTGATTGAAAAACAAATGTAGTAAATTTGCAACAATGATGCATAATATATCATCAGATAATAATTACTACAGATGTAATTTTGCTAATTAGTTTATTTTATGAATAAGAAAATCTGGTGGTATTTGGGAGGATTTGTAGCGTTAGTAGCCGTCTTTTACTTTTTGTTATTTGCTGGCACTGACTATTATAAGGTAAAGCTTCCTGTAGTTAATTATGTAAAAGAATTTAAGTTTACTGACCAGGATGGCGAACAGATTACTGAGCGGAATGTGGAAGGCAAAGTATATGTAGCGGAGTATTTTTTTACTACCTGTAAAGGGATTTGTCCGAAAATGAACGCCAATATGAAAACTATTTTTGAAAAGTATAAAACTGTAGACAATTTTGCTATTGTTTCACATACCTGTATGCCGGAAATAGATTCAGTGCCTTTATTAAAAAATTACCAGGCTAAAATGATGTCTGCAGATGAGATTAAAAACTACCCGGACAAATGGTTTTTTGTAACAGGCAACAAAGATTCTCTTTACAGAATGGCCAGGGAAAGTTATCTATTAGACAATGATAAAAACAACAGCCAAAATATTGCTGATCAATTTATACATACTCAGTTTTTTGCTTTGATTGATAAGCAACGCAGAGTCCGCGGAATTTATGATGGCTTAAAAAAAGACGAGTTAGAAAAATTATCAATAGATATTGGAGAATTATTGAAAGAAACCAAAGACAACCATTCAGGGATTGTATCACCTTTCAGTAATGCACCTGCTTAATGACAAACGCTTTAATCATATTAAAAAATCATAAACTTAGCATAACCGGCAGTCGGCAAAAGATAATGGAACTTTTCCTGGCATCGGCTGGGGCCTTGTCACATGCTGATATTGAAAAAAATACCGGGGCAGGTTTTGATAGAGTAACTATTTACAGAACACTCCAGTCCTTTGTGGAAAGTGGCATCATTCATTTAATTCCTACCACAGATAATTCAATAAAATACGCTTTATGTAAAGATGATTGCCAAACAGGCCATCACCATGATAACCATGTGCATGTTGTTTGTGATGAATGTAAACAAACCACTTGTTTAGACGAAGTGGTTATCCCAATTATTAAATTGCCCAAGGGCTTTACGCCACATCAATCTGAAATGATGGTAAGCGGAATTTGTAAGGATTGCAAGTGACGCTGAATAATTCGGCAGTAATTGTTGGGAAAAACTATTTTAAACTGCTACGGCTATTTAGCATGTCCCTTATTGCCAATCTGCAGCCATTCTTTT
>JBDSRT010000301.1:0-11561 GCA_039929165.1 Ginsengibacter sp. | reverse complement strand
TCATCTGCTTCGGCAATGGCAGGCTGTGAGCCACCTTCCCGCAATGGGATAACGTAGCGGGTAACATTTACTGTTCTTATATCTGGTGACAACTACATAATTCAACCAAAGTTATGTTGCTGTGATCATCTTCAATATAATCGCTAGACACGGGGCAGCAGGACATAAAAAAGCCTTGAAAAATCAAGGCGTTTTAATCAGGTTTATACTTTTAAAATAATCTTTCGTTTGGCGGACGAACACCGCTTAATCGCAGGTAGATAGTGGTTTGTCCGCGATGATGTGTCTGGTGCTCAAAAGCTTTCATTAACCAGCCAAGTCTGGAGGCAGTGACCGTCTCACCCATATTAAAGCTTACGGGTTCCATAAGCTTGTTTGCCGGGATAGTTTTAATAGCATTGATTGCATAATCGTAGCCCATATTTACATAATACAATACGGAGTCTGCGGTTTGTGCAGAGGCTCTTTGCTCAAGGCCAGGTGCACCCCCCATTTTGGCACCGGTACCCGTTGATATAATGAACATTGTTCCTTCTGTTATATGTAACATTTGTTGCGCAAAACTGCGGATACTATCTGTTGCTTTAAAAGAATACTTGTCTGCCGGCATAGCCTTTAAATAATCCTGCGTGTAAGCCTTTCCTCTTTCCCAATCTTTAACCAACATGGCCTTAATCGAATCGCCGGAAATTGTAGCCTGGCCAATACTTTTGCTAAGTGGTAACACCGTTGCAAAAATTATAACTGCAGCGACGTATAAACATTTCTTTGACATACTAATAAATTTTTTGCCAAAATACAATAATTAGAGAGGCCATCAAACTTTTTACAGTTCCATTTACGCTCCTGAATCTAAATTTCATAAAGCTGCAAGCGTTGCCTTAGAACAATGACCTCATTTTGCAAATCCTGTATTTTTTGCAACATATAGCTTATTACCTCTATACCTTCTACATTAATATCGAGATCATAATGAAGACGGGCAAATTTTTCAAGCTCAGCCAGTTTTTCAGTATCAATAAAACGGGTATGTTCAATAGTGGTTATTTCAACAAGGCCATAGTCATGTAAAGAATTAATAAAAGCATCTTCTACATGATAATATCTGCAAAACTCCGCAGCAGGGATCAAACGGTCGTTTTTCATATAATTTATTGAGAGTGTTGAGATAATTCTTTAAACAATTCCTTATGGCGATCACTCAAGTTTTTGGGTATCGTTACTTCGTAAGTAACAAACAAATCACCAAACTGTCCGTCGGCTTTGTATACAGGAAAGCCTTTGCCTTTTAACCTTGTTTTGGTACCGTTTTGTGTTTCCGGCGCTACCTTAAGCTTTACCTTGCCGTTCATCGTATCTACATTTATTTCTCCACCTAACACCGCTATGTAAAGGTCAATTTTTACAGTGATGTACAGGTCATTTTTATCCCGCCGGAATGCCGAATCATTCTCAATAACGAAGGTAATATAAAGATCACCTTTTGGTCCGCCATTTACACCGTCAGCACCTTGTTCTTTAAGTTTTATCACCTGGCCATTCTCTATACCCGCGGGAATTGTAAGCCTGATGTTTTTACCGTTAATGGTAATTGTTTTTTTATGTGTTTCATACGCTTCCGAAAGCCTGATATGCAATTCAGCATTCAAATCCTGGCCACGATATCTTGTTTGTCTTGAACCTCTACCGCCGCCGCCAAAAAGTGATGAGAAGAAATCCGAAAAATCTCCACCATCATCGCCTGTAAACGAATAACCTTGTCCGCCGCCGTCACCGAAGCCTCCAGGCTGTTGACGTGCCTTTTCAAACTGATCTGCATGTTGCCAATCTTTACCATATTGATCATACTTTTTTCTTTTATCGGGGTCGCTCAATACCTCATTCGCTTCATTGATTTGCTGAAATTTTTTATTGGCTTCCTTATCATTCGGGTTAAGATCAGGATGATGTTTGCGGGCAAGTTTACGGTAAGTACTTTTAATTTGATCCTGCGTCGCATTTTTATCAAGACCTAAGATCTTATAATAATCAACATACTCCATTTGCTTTTGAATGATTTAAATGAGCATCAAAGTTAGGCACATTTTAAAGGTTGTTTTATATAGATGGGTATTGTAGTAGAATTTATACCACGTTATCTTTTATAATTTGTTTTAAAACTACATAGGCAAAACACTAATGATATAAGTTACTCTACGGCATGATTTTTTCTTTGTTGACAAAAATCAAAAAAAAGTATTATGGAAAAATTAATTGACCTCCGTGATCTGCTTAAACATGAAATTCTTGATCTGCATTCTGCCGAAGAACAAATCATTGAAGCGTTGCCTGCAATGATTGAAAAGGCTAACAACGAAAGTTTGAAAGCTGCTTTAAAGGAACATCTTAAGATTACTGAAATTCAAAAAAAGCGATTAGAAGATATTCAGCAAAAAATGTTGGAATCTGAAACCAATGAAGGTAGGGAGCAGGGTGAACAGGAAGCTGGAGGGGAAGGTAATGGAGAATCCAAAAAACAAGGTTTTTTCACCAGGTTATTTGGTGGCGGAGGACAAAAATGTCTTGGCATGGAAGGATTGATTACTGAAGGAAATAAGATGATGGGTGAAGATATGAGTCCGGAGGTATTAGATGCCGCTATTATTGCAAGTGCTCAAAAAATTGAACATTATGAAATATGCGGTTATGGTACAGCAAGAGCTTTTGCAAGAGAATTACAACTCTCAGATATCGCCAATATACTTACCGAGACCTTAAACGAAGAATACACTGCAGATGACATGCTTACACAGCTTGCAGTAAGCAAATTAAATGTAGATGCAGAATTTGCAGAAGACAATGATTATGGTAAAAAAGCAAGAGCGTTAAGAACATCGACGCCGGTTAAAAAGACTTCCGGATCAAATAATAGTCAGAGGAGTGCAGCGCCTAAGAGAGCACCAGCTAAAAAACAAGCAGGACAATCAAGTTCCCGTTTACAGGCTTTAAAATCCCGTGGCGGTTCGTCTTTTAACAAAAGTTCAGCAGCAAAAAAAACACCGGCAAAAAAATCAGTACAGCCAGCAAAAAAAAGTAACAATAGAAATACCGCCCCTTCTAAGACTTTAGCAAAAAAGGCTGTTAAAAAGGTTGCACCTAAAAAGGTTGCCGCTAAAAAAACTCCACCTAAAAAAGCTCCAGCTAAAAATGCTGCAAAGAAAACAGGTCGTACTTCTGTAAAAGCAACTTCTAAAAAAGTAGCCGTAAAAAAAACTAATCAGGGTAGACGTAGATAATTTTTACAGGACATTTAAAAGCCATCTAATCTCAAGGTGGCTTTTTATAAAGTATGCCGGATTATTAACTCTTTGATAAAAGTAAGTAGAAGTTTTTCCCCCTAAAGTCTATTGATTTCCCCTGCACATATATTTTATGGCCAAATACTAATATAATAAGGCATGGCATAAAATATGGAAAGCTTAAGTAACAAAAATTATTTACTATGACAACGAATGAAAAATTGATCGAAGAATTAAATGATTTAATAGAAATTAATAATGATCGTATAAATGGTTATGAAAAAGCCTCTGACGAAAGTAAAGACAGGGATGTGGATTTACAGGCAATTTTCAATAAAATGGCTGATGAAAGCAGAGGCTATAAGGCGGAACTTACAGAAGAAGTAAGAAGGCTTGGTGGTGATCCGGATAATGGTACAACCAACAGCGGAAAGCTTTACCGGGTATGGATGGACGTAAAAGCCATTTTTACCGGTAAAGACAGGCAGGCTATTTTAGAAAACTGTGAATTTGGTGAAGATGCTGCCCAAAAGGCTTACAATATGGCTTTAGCTTCAGATGCAGAGATGAGTGCTGAAACCCGAAATCTTATAACGGATCAGCAATCTAAACTGAAAACATCACATGATCTTATCAAGAAGTATCGTGATGCACATAAGGCAATGAATAATTAAAATATTCCATATATTATCATGTCAGAAAGCCCGGTTTATGCCGGGTTTTTTGTTGGATTAAATATTCAATTTTAGGAATGAAGGAAAGGCTACCTGTCAAGACTCAATCATTGTAGCGTTTCTCTTAACATCATTAAAATTTGAAAAAACAAAATGTAGCTTAATATTTTATTTGGCAGGTTAGAAGCAGTTATGAAACTTTAAGGAAATTTATAATTATGGAACAGACGCCTGCTCAGATTGTTTATATCCAAAAAGATACTACAGCTAATCCGGCACCTATCGGGTTGCTTGGCTTTGGCATGACAACGATTTTGCTAAACCTTCATAACGCCGGTTTGTTTGAACTTAACGCAATGATAATGGGTATGGGCATTTTTGTTGGTGGCATTGCCCAGGTGTTTGCCGGTCTGCTGGAGTGGAAGAAAAATAATACGTTCGGCACTACGGCATTCATTGCTTATGGCTGTTTCTGGTTGTCGCTTGTGGCCTTGTGGCTTATCCCTAAAACCGCCATGGGGGCTGATTATAAATCAAGTGAAAATGCCGTTGGCTTTTATTTGCTGGTATGGGGACTCTTTACATTATTTATGTTTGTAGGCACTTTAAAACTCAGCAAAGCACTACAATTTATCTTTCTAACACTTACCGTTTTATTTTTTTTATTGGCTATAAGCGATTTCACTTCCAATGCGGGTTTAAGAATTATTGCAGGTTATGAAGGCATCATCTGCGGTGGCGCTGCCTTTTACGCATCAGTGGCACAAGTGTTAAATGAAGTATATGGCAGAACTGTTTTGCCGCTGGGGTCACCGAAGTAAAATAATCATCTGCATGAGATAAGTCGCATAGGCTTCGTTATTAAAAAACATAATACTATTTAGATGACAACAATACACATCACTATAAAGGGAAAAGTACAAGGCGTTTTTTATCGTGATTCAGCAAAGAACCAGGCTGATAAACTTGGTTTAACCGGCTGGATAAAAAATACTGATGACGGCAATGTTGAAGTAATGATTTCCGGCGATAATATAGAACTCGATCAGTTTGTACAATGGTGTAAGCTTGGCTCTGACAAATCAAAAGTTGAAGGAGTGAGCTTTGATACCGTAGACGATAAAAAGTTTTCAGGCTTTACTATCAGTCATTGATCAGTCTATAACATTCCAGGGTGTAATATCTTTCGGCTTGTCCTTATCGTCATCATCTTTGCCGATATACTCGTCATCTTTGGTGTTATCAATAACCTTTTCATCATCAACCGCTTTATTTTCTTCGGCAGGGCTTGAAATATTAGATTGAACATTGCTGATATCATCTGCTGAAATGTTATCCTTTTCATTAGTCAGATGTTCCTTTATTCTGTCATCAGTATGTTTATCAGAAAATCGCTGTGGTGCGGTTTGATTATCGTTGTCAGGGTTTTGCATATAGCTTTTTTTAGAAATTTAGAACTATTTAACCATTTGCTGATGCCATGTAAAAATGATAACTAAAATTTAAAATGGGTTTATAAAATAAAAACTCCGGTTTTTAGCCGGAGTCTTTAAAGAAGTTATTTTATTTAGAATCCCAGGCCAAGCGTAAAGCCTTTTACCTGCGATATAAAATCGCCTTTGGAAGTAGCAGCCCCTGTGGATTTATCAACTGCATACAACCTTGAAGAGCCATCATCTGATGTAAGGATACCATAGGCAAGATTACTGGTTCCGCCTATGTCAAATCCATTTGATTTAAACACGTTGAAACCAAGGTTGCCTATTTTTACCAGCGTACCGTTGTTTGGAGGATCCTGTTTAAACAGAGCATCGGTACGGGTATCAATGATATATAAAGCAGTAGCTGTGGTTCCCGCAAAATTATTTTCATAAGCGGCGGCAGTGCCCTGTGGTATAACTGATGTAGCTGTTGCATAGTTTAGGTTTCCATCCATTAGTACTGTGCCGTCAGCGGGGTTAAATCTTAAATTCTGTCCCATATTGCTGGTGATCCTTATCCTGTCAACCACCGGATTAAAATCAAATCCAAATGCATCACCGGAAAGAGGTATACTTAATGTTGCCGCAAGAGTTGCCGCAGCAGTGGCGGTGTTGATGGTATAAATATTAGAGGCGCTTCCCAGTGCATAGAGCTGCCCGTTAGAAGGCCGAAAATCCAGGCCTAAAATATTTTCGCCGGTTGACAAGCCCATTATTGGCTTTGCCACGGTAACTGCCGGTGATGTAGGATCAAATACAACAAGACTATTGGTTGCGTTAACTGCGTAAGCTACCGGCGACGTTGGTATAGCCAGGCCAGTGTAAGATTTGCTTTTATCATATTTGGCAAGTGTAACCGTCCTCGCATTTGTGGTGTCAATGGTAAATAACGTAGGCTTATCATTTACTGTATATAAGGCAAGTGCCAAGCCTTCTTTAGCTGATATATCAAATCCGCCTTCACCACTAATTTTGAGCCCGAGGCTGCCAACTTCAACGAGTGTTCCGCTATTAGCCGGGTTTTGTTTGTACAGTTTTTCTGTTGAAATGTCTATATCGTATAATGTTGTAGTGGCCGAACCCGCAACATTATTCCTATAGGCCACAGAAGTTACAGAAGCATTTGCGACACCATTGATAGCACCATCAACAATAGCTGTAGCATTTTCAGGGTTTACTCTTAAGTTTTGCCCGGTGTTGGTTACTATCCGCAATCTGTCTACAGTGGGGTTGAAATCAAAGCCTGTCAAAGTTCCTTCAACTGAAGGCGTAATTGGGCCCTCTCCAATCAACCTGGAAGTTCCTGTTTCCGGATCTATAACATACAGCCTGCCAGTGCTGCCCAGGCCATACATCTGTCCTGTAGCCGGCCGGTAATCAATAGCCCATGACCTTTTCACCACTTTGCAAGCCACTAATGGATGTGGATTTCGAAATGTTTTTCGGTGTTTTGGTATTGATCTTATCTAAAACTGTTCCCTGGCTTAAAGCATAAAAATTAACGCTAACGGTGGTCTTCCCCAGGCTGGTTTTTAAACCGGTTTTTGAAATCTTCAGGATCGATGGATTTGTCACAGGCAGAGAAAGTCAACCCTGCCAGGAAATACCCAAAGGTTTTGAGTAATGAAACTTTTGTTTTCATGTGTTTTAAAATTGAAATGTTAAAATTTCAGGTACGAGTTTAGCAACTCTGTAGATTTTAAAATGCTTATTTTGAATAACTTGGTTAGTAAATAAGCGTTGGCACGCTATTTATCAATAGAAGTTTATATTCATTATTAAACCGTTACAAATATTTTAAATGGAATACAATCAACTTACCCCGGCTGAAGAAAGAGTGATCTTAAAAAAAGGAACAGAAATGCCTTTTACCGGTGAGTACAATAATAACAAATCCGCGGGTACTTATGTTTGTCGCAGATGTAATGCACCGCTTTATAATTCCACAGATAAATTTGATTCACATTGTGGCTGGCCAAGTTTTGATGATGAAATCCCAGGCGCTGTGAAAAAAGTACCTGATGCTGATGGCAGAAGAGTGGAAATAATTTGCGCTAATTGTGGCGGACATCTTGGTCATGTGTTTTCAGGAGAAAGGCTAACTGCGAAAGATACCAGGCATTGTGTGAACTCTATCTCATTAAAATTTGTTCCATCAGCGGAATAGTTTGCCCCCGGAACATTATTTTATAAGAATGAACGCTATCGTAAAAAAGATGCTGTATAGCATCTTTTTATTTTATTTAATAATTGTACGTAGTACTTCAATCTATGCTCAACAGAGTGTTTTAATTAAAATTCAAAACAATGCTAAAGAGCCTTTACCCTCAGCTACTATAATGATTTCTGCGAATACCGATTCTGCTAAAGCTATAGACGTGGCGGATGGTCTTGGACAGGCAAGATTTGTTTTAAAAAGTAATCAACTTTATAAGCTTACTATCTCAGCAACAAATTATGTCAGTTTTGATAAAAGCATTTTCGTTAAACCTGGAGATTCACTTTTTGTATTAACAGCTGAAGCGAATTCTAAAGCACTTAAAAGCATTGATATTACGGCCACGCGGCCAACAGTCCGGCAGGAAGATGATAAAACTATTGTTGACCCGGAAAATCTGGCATCATCATCAACCAATGCTTATGAAATATTAGAAAAAACGCCGGGCCTTTTTGTAGATCAAGATGGAAATGTGTACCTAAGCAGCACAACCCCGGCAACTATCTATATTAACGGCCGGGAGCAAAAGATGAGTGCTTCAGATATTGCGACACTTTTAAAAAATCTGCCGCCCAATTCTATTGCTTCAATCGAAATATTGAGAACGCCATCGGCTAAATATGATGCCTCGGGCAGCGGCGGCATTGTAAATGTTGTTTTAAAAAAAGGCGTAAAGATCGGTTTTACCGGAAGCATTAATGCCGGCGGGAACCAGGGGAATTATGGCAATAGATTTATTGGTGTTAATCTGAATAACAATAATGGCAAATGGTCAAATTATTTGAATTTGCAGTTTAATAGGCGCAATAACTCAGAACGGATTGTTACCAATCGAATTTTTGCCACGGATTCGTTATTAAGCCAGGACGCCTTTTCAATTTACCCGACTAATAACTATTATCTCGGTTATGGCATAAACCTGGCTGCATCAAAAAAATGGGAACTGAGTTATGACGGCCGTTTGAATTACAGCGACTTTATTAACACCACGAATAACGGTTCAGAGATCAGCTTGATTGGTACATCTGATCTTCTGATAGGCAATAACACAGATGTAATTAATAAGGGCAACAGTTTTAATATAAACCAGGGCGCTTCTGCAAATTACAAATTGGATAGTCTTGGCTCTGAATGGAAATCTGATGTATCCTTTAATTATGCGCCAAACAATACTAACCAGGAATTCTCTACAGCTTTTTATGCGCCTCAAAATTTTATTAGAGTTGGAGATGGTAAAATTAGTACGGATCTAACCTTTGTTTCTTTGCAAAGCAATCTGTTGTATAAATTCAGTAAAAGTTTTAGTGTAGAAACAGGTCTAAAATCTACGAGTGTGTCATTTGGTAATTCTACACAATATTTTACTGGCAGCAGAGAAGGGCGGATCAAAGATTTTAACCGCACCAGTAATTATGATTATAAAGAAAACATAAATGCCTTTTTCCTGCAAAGTTCTAAAACACTAAAGGGTATAACATTTAAGGCGGGTGCAAGAGTTGAAAATACAAATATGAATGGCCGGCAATTTCTGCCGTCGGATACGTCTTTTAGTATTCATCGTACAGATGTTTTTCCTTACATATATGTTAGCCGCAATCTTTTTAAGATAGCGGGATACAATTTAAGAGCTTACCTCGTTTACCGCAGAACTATAAGCCGGCCAGGCTATCAATTATTAAACCCTTCGCAGCGCTATGTTGACCAATATCTTTTTGAAACGGGAAACCCGGCGCTGCGGCCGCAGTTCACGCAAAATTATGAGGCCAATGTTTCGGTAGATGAAAGGCCCATTGTAGCTATTGGTTTCAATGATACCGAAGACATTTTTACCAACGTAATTTACCAGGCTGATACAAGCAGTGCCATTGCTTATCGCACTTATGATAATTTAGGAACGAACAAAGAAATTTACTTTAGGGCATTAGGCGCTGTGCCACCGGGTGGTAGATATTTTGGCGTGGCAGGTGTCCAGTTTAACCGAAATCTATACCGCGGCTTGTATCAAAATTCGCCTTTAACTTACAAACGGGCAAGCTGGTCACTATTTACCTACCAAACCTTAAAAATTACCACAACAACTCAGCTTCAAATAAACGGTTTTGTTCGATTTAACGGGCAACTGCAATTCTATGACCTTAGCACATTTGGTGCTTTAAATTTTAGCGTTAACCAGCAATTACTCAACAAAAAACTTACAATAAGCTCCAGCATCAACGACATTTTCCATACTAACCGTAATGACTTTCTGTTACAGCAAGGTTCCGTTAACGCGAACGGTTACCGTTATGCAGACACCCGCAGAGTTGGGTTAAATTTCCGCTACAATTTTGGGTTTAGAAAAAAAGATGATGCAAGTATCTTCTCTGAAGACTCTCCAGAGAAGTCTAACTGATTACGTGTCTAGGCATATTCTTTTATAAGATTTGATTTTAAAAAGCTGTCATTTCTTATAAGTGATAATAAATCTCCAGATGTAATGTTATTAACATTTTACAAAGAGATTTGAATGCCCTAAATTTACTATCTAAAAATCTAAACCAGTCCACCTTATGAAACTTAGCTCCCTACCTTTTGGTTGCCGCAAAAAACTGAGAGGCAAACTAATTCTGAGTCCAATTTTTTTTCTTTTTACATTAATCTCATTTAAATCGCAAGCCCAGGAAGCACTTAATCCTGCTTCTTTACCTGAAATCAAGTATCACCTTACCGCGAAACCCTGGGAACCATTAAACATCTCCCGGACAAAGTATCTCGATAAAGTTGAGGAAATTGTGAGGCAGATTGTAAAATACCAAAATTCATCAGGTGCGATCATTGATCCTTATACGAAAACTGAAATCCAGTACTCTACTCCTTATTTTGCGAATGCAGTAGGCACACTAATCTTTTCCGGCCGAGCTTTAGATCTATTGGCAAATGGTATTGCAGCAATGAATAGCGCAACACAGGACATTGCTTTGGGATCCCGTTCTATACCCGATGATCACGGCGAATTTTTTCTGGCACCTTTAGCGAGTGCAATTCCTCTATATAGTTCACATGTTGCAGATAATTTTATAAGTCTATGGCAAAAGCGCTTGTCCAGGCCGATTGCTTCCATTATAAGAAACAGGGATCATAACTGGAGAACTTATGCCATGAAAGGCGAATGGTTAAGGGCAAGGAACGGCTACGTTGATAAGAACAAGGCATTTGCGTGGATAGAAAACAGTTGGAAAACATCACAAAAATCGAGGTTCCAAAGCAACAGTCTTAATATTTATCATGATGAAACGTCTGATCCTGATGCATGGCCATACGAATCAGCTGCCAGGGGCAATCTATCTGCGATGATTGCGGAAGGTTACTCAGGTGCCTCAGCGTCTGAAATATCAAAAGTAATGCAGGATGCTTCACAAAATACTTTGTTGTTACAGGATCCCACGGGACAGGGCATTGCCGGCGGACGAAGTGGCAATCATACGTGGAATGATATCGTACTGGCCAATAGTTATGAGACCATGGCTGAACTTATGAATCAAAAAGGTGACACCCGTCTTGCTGGTCAATATAGGCGTGCAGCAGCTTTAGGATTCAATAGCGCCTTAAGATTTCAGAGAGATGACGGGACATTTTCTGTTACAAAAAATCATTTTGATCCAAAACTCGAAGTGCGTTATGCCGGCTACAGTCATTTTACAAATTACAATGGTTATATGATGTTTCATATGGCAGAGAACTTTTTAAGACATAAATCATCGATCGCTGAGCAACCTGCACCAAATGAAATCGGGGGATATACTATTGTTACCGATAAAATTATGGCAACTGCCGGCGCTAATGCAGGCGGCATGGCGCTACAGGCAACCTTAAGAGGTTCAAGTAAGGTGGCTTATGATCTGTATTGGAGCACTTTGGGTGTAGTAAGATT
>JBDSRT010000300.1:0-6101 GCA_039929165.1 Ginsengibacter sp. | reverse complement strand
CTCTTGCAACGGCAACACGCTGTTGTTCTCCGCCCGAAAGTTCATTAGGTTTATGTTCTGCCCGGCCCTCAAGTCCCAAAATCTTTAAAAGCTCTTCAGCTTTCGAGGTAATTTCCTTCCTATTTTTCCCTGCGATCCAGCCCGGTATACAAACATTTTCAAGGGCAGTAAATTCTGGTAGTAAATGATGAAACTGAAATACAAAACCTATATGTGTGTTTCTAAAGGCCGCAAGCTTTTTACCTTTAAGTTTATCAACCTGAACACCATCTAAAAAAATAGAACCGTCGTCCGGTTTATCTAATGTACCCAGGATATGAAGTAGAGTACTTTTGCCGGCGCCGGATGACCCTACTATACTAACTATTTCGCCTTTATCCACTGAAATATCTACACCTTTCAGCACCTGAAGATTGCCATATTGTTTGTGTATGCCTGAAGCGCTTAACATGCTTAAATTAAAAATTAGGGTGCAAGATGAAATAAATTTCAATTTTAGTCGTGAAATATTCCGCGGGTTTTGTTGCCTGCAGGGCAATAAAACATCTTTTGGTTATTAAACTATAACTTATACATTTGCGAAAAATTAGCGAGCCTTATAGCTGATTTTAAAGATTTAAAAATGACATTATGTTTTGGACTTTAGAACTTGCATCACATCTTGAAGATGCGCCATGGCCGGCCACCAAAGACGAGTTGATAGATTACAGCATACGTAGCGGAGCGCCAATTGAAGTGGTTGAAAATTTACAGGAGCTTGAAGACGAAGGTGGCGAAATTTATGAAGGGCTGGAAGACATTTGGCCCGACTACCCCAGCCAGGAAGACTTTTTCTTCAATGAAGATGAATATTGATACTCTCGTGTATAAACAATTATTGAACCGCTTTAAGGCGGTTTTTTTATTTGTTACAACCTTAAAAAGCGAAACACATAAGTTTGGGTGCCGCTATAAATAAAGGCCTTAAATCGGTTGGTGCTAGTAAATTGCAGGTCATCAAAAAATTCAGATTTTACCTCCTGTGTTGTAAAATTTACGGCTGTCAGGCCTAGCGACTGTACCGTTTTATCATCACAATTTCTGCTTCCATTTTCATTCGTGGAGCAACGACCTGTCAATCTTTTTTTTCTAACGTTCCAACTGCCGCTATATTTTTCGCCTCCTATATTGGTGTATTCCAATTTACCATCGTCTCTAAAAACAAATGATCCTTCTTTAAATGCAAGGCTGCTAATACTGCCACCAATGCCAAACTTGTCTACGTCAATAATTTTCCAGGAGCCGTGAATACGCTTATCGTAAGATTTCAAAATGTCTTTACTGCAACCGGCCTGCAGCAGGCCAAAACAAATGATGAGTATTGGGTAAAGTTTTTTCATGTTATTTTTTTTATAAGTTCTAAATATTTAATGGCATAACTTATGAAGAGAAATCTTTTAACCAAAATTTATAACACAAACTTCGTGATAAGATTTAATTACTAAAGTGTATTTAAAAGGAATAAAATATGAAGACATCGCCCAAACATATAATGGTTGATATGCCAAATCAATCAAGACTTGACGTTTCCTATTATTGCAGCGACACTAGGTTACCTGAAGATGAAAAAGAAAAATTTACTGAACTTATCCTTCAATTACATAATTGTCACTGTCGTAAAAAAGTAACCAAGGCTGCCGTTTCAAAGAAAAATGACGTTGAGCATCTCGTAGAAAAAATGGTAATAAACGCTAAGGGACATTTGTGTTGATATTATCTATCACTGATAATCTGCACTTCATAAACGGGACTGAATAAATATAACTTTCCCGTAGCTACTTCAAGGCACTTGTATCTGGTTCTTACTTTGTTTTGCCGTTTAAAAATCCTTCCGCCTTTGATCCGGAATAAACCTTCGGCCGGGATTTCCTCAACTGTATTAACGCCGGGCTTGCGTAAATCATATTGTTGCAAAACCCTCGTGAGTTTAACATCACCGCAACTACTGGCGGAAGGGTTATGCAAAGTATGAAGCAATGCTTCTTCAACAGGGTCGGGAAATATTTTTAAGGAAAGGAATTCTGATAAGACAAACCCAAAAATCTTTTTCCATTCTTTGCCATGTGGCGAAATCCTATTGCTAAATTTTTCAAAAGCTAGCAAATGTGCCAGCTCATGTAACAAGGTTATTAAAAAAGAGAATTTATTAAGATTCCCATTTACACTAATACGATGATTTCTGTTCAGATGGTTATTGCGATAATCGCCTAAAAGACTTTGCCGCTCACGGGTAATGGTTAAATGAACTTTGTATTGGTTGAGATAGTCAACCACTTTAGGCAAGGCCGCTTCAGGTATAAATCGGGCAAGATGTTGAAGTGGCGCTTCAGCCTTAGGCATGCTTTTTCTTTCTTATGGTTGACATTAGTGTGCCTACCTCAAGGCCCGTATAAAGCAGATACAATCCCATAGATGCAAATAAGGCAGGCTTATTAATATCACCGGCAACATAAGCATAAATGAAAAACACAATGATGCAGACAAACATCTTTAACATCATAGCACTGTACACACTTCTTAAAAAAGCTGGCGTTCCGGATGCTGACAACCCTTTTTGTTGCAAATAAATGCCGGCGATACAAAGTATAAACAGCAACAGGTTTGCCACAATCAATACATCTGCATCAATCGCCCTGGCTGCCAATGCTTTTCTAAATACAATGAACATTGCGTTCAATAACACAAATATTATAACGATAGGAAAATATAATTTGTTCCTGCTTTTCATTTAGGTTTTGACGTATCTCTTACAATTTTTACAATTACACCTGTGATAATAAGCAAAGGTAATACCCATACCAGCACCGGAGTTTTAAAATGTAGCCATTCGTCTATCTTCATTCCGATAAAAACGCCCAGGCCCAGGCCTACAAGAAACTGCGTGGCCATACCTGCATATTTCCATACGGGAAATTTTGTTTGCGTTTCATTATCCTTTAGGCTCATCTTCTACGCTTTCTTTTTTTGGTGACAGGCGCTTTTATATTGAGCTTGGTTGTGTCTGGCAATACTGCGATATCACCCTTTAAAACTTTTTCAACGTTGTCAATATATTGCTGCTTATAAATTAAAGATCTTTCTATCGAATCTGCCCGCAACTGCAGCTGTTTATACGCCTTGGCCTGGCTGACATTTGAATAGCCGGGAATGTAAAGCTTTAAAGGTGTAAAGGCAATTAGCGCTACAGTGAGCGTAACTAATAATACAAATAAAATGGAGAGACCCATATAAACACTTACCCGGCTTAATTTAAAAGTTACAATCTCTTCATAGGTATCCTCGTTCATTACCACGAGCCTGTACCTATTGCGCAATCGTTTTAAAGATGAATGTAACTCCGGGGTATCCACATCATAATTTTAGGTTGTTAAAAATACTGAAGCCGCTTCATTTTATACCTGTAAGCCCCAAAATACCGTATTTTTAAAATAATTTTGCCCTCTCATTATGCATCTAAGTTCACGTATTGCAACCGGCTTTTTTTGTTGTATTCTAGCTTTCTTTTACAACTCAAATGCATTTGGTCAACCTGGAAAAATAACTATCGATCTTGAAAAAGATAAACCGGTTAAGTATAAAACCCGTGTCTTAAAATCAGAGAAAACCGGGCAAAAGAAATTCACTCTGCCGAGGCGTTTTGTACAAAATACCACCTCTCACTACAATTATTACTTCAATGCCAATAACAAGTTTAATGAGGTAATTGAACGGGCACGTTACAGTGCTGCAGAAAACTATTTTAAGTTATTGCCATTTTACGGTTATTCATTGGAAAGTACAGCCGGGAATGGCGGCGATCTTGATTCTATAATTTATAAAGCGACGGCAGGTGTGCTATTACATGATTTAAGAAGTGACTGGGTTGATAATTTTTATTTACTGTTAGGCAAGGCTTACCTGTTGAAAAGAGAATTTGATTCTGCAGCGATGACCTTCCAGTTCATTAATTACAATCTATATCCAAAAAATAAGAAAGACCAGGATCAGATGATTGTTGGCAGCAACCTGAATAGCAGTGGCGGCGGCAGTTTAAGTATTGCCAATAAAGAAAAGAAAGATATAGTACACAAAGTTTTTACCCGGCCGCCCAGCCGTAACGATGCCTTTATCTGGCAGATCCGCACACTAACTGAACTGGAAGAATACGGTGACGCTTCAGGCCTCATCAATACATTATATAATGACCCCATTTTTCCTTCAAGACTAAAGCCTGCGCTTGAAGAAGTAAATGCTTACTGGTTTTATAAACAGGGCATGTATGATAGTGCCGCACGGCACCTGGAGGGTGCGCTTGATAATTCTACTGATCTCCAACAAAGAGCCCGCTCCGAATATTTACTTGGTCAGCTATATGAACTTAATATAGACTACACCAAGGCGACTAATTATTACACCAAAGCCATAAGACATACCACAGACCCATTAATGGATATTTACGCCAACCTCAACATGGCAAAGATGTTTGACAGTAGCGGCGGCAACAAAATTGATGTGAGTGTTGCTAATCTTTTAAAGATGGCGAAACGTGATAAGTTTGATAATTACCGTGATATCATTTATTATTCCGCAGCAGAAATAATTTTGGAAAAACCTGATACGGCCGCAGCAATAGCTTACTTAAAAAGAAGTTTAAATTATGGCGCCAGCAATCCCGGATTTAAGAATAAAACTTTTTTAAAACTTGCGGATCTCAGTTTTCTTACTAAAAAATATAAACAGGCTTACTCAAACTATGACAGTTTGCAAACAGGTGATTCTACAATTGCAGACTGGGAAGGCATTGAGAAACGGAAAAGCATGTTGGCGCTTATTGTAAGAAAAATAAATATTATAGATAGAGAAGATAGCCTGCAAAAAGTGGCCGCTTTGCCTGAAAAAGAACGTGAAGCCTTTATAAAGAAGTTGGTAAAACAGCTTAGGAAAGAACGTGGCTTAAAAGATGAAAGCAAGGTTACGGCTTCAGCGGTTTTTGATGAAAAAAATGTGACCTCCGATATTTTTGCTGGCAATACCACCAAAGGTGACTGGTACTTTTATAATCCGTCCATAAAATCGAGAGGCTTTACAGCTTTTAAAAGCAAATGGGGCAAACGTGAAAATGTAGACAATTGGAGAAGAAGCGGTGCCAGTGATTTTGGCGTGGCTAATGCCAGGAACGATAATGGCGATAACATAATTAACAATGATGAGCCGACAAAAAACGGTGTGGCTATATCAGGAGATGTTGATGCCCCTTCGCCTTTTATACCCGGAGAAACAAATGAAGACGGGAGCGTGACAACAGAAATTGCTGATCCTACAGAATTAACTTACGAGGCTTTTGTAGTAAACGTGCCTGTAACACCTGAAAACTTATCGGCGTCACATAAAAAACTATCTGATGCTTTGTACACTTTGGGAAGGCTTTATCAGAACACTTTAGAAGATTATTCAAGCGCAGTGCAGACTTATGAAAGAAGCCTGAAAGATTATCCGGATAGTTTATACAGTGGCGAATTGTATATGAACTTGTCCTATTGCTATTTCAAGATTGGAGATATGGCCAAGGCTGACTTTTATAAGAATCTTCTTAATACAAAATTTGCCGGCAGTAATTATGCAAAGCGTTTAAATAATACTAAAGCAATATCAAAGAAGTCTGCCAAAGATCCTGAGGCTACAAAGAATTATGAAGCCATTTATAACCTGTTTATTGAAGGCCAGTTTGATAAAGCGCTGGAGTTAAAAAAAGCTGCTGATAGTCTCTATTCTAACAATTATTGGTCCCCGCAATTACTTTACATTCAATCAATTTATTATATAAAACAAAAGCAGGATAGCCTGGCGATAAATACATTAAATGATCTTATAAATCTGTATAATTCTTCGCCGTTGGCAGATAAGGCCAGTACAATGCTTGATGTATTATCACGCAGAAGTGAAATAGAAGACTATCTCACCAATTTAACTATTGAAAGAGACACTTCAGTTGCTAAAAAAATTGTGGTTGATGAAACCGAGCCTGCCCGGCCGGCTCCTGTGGCAAAAACTTTACCTGCCGATTCTATCTCTAATAATACGCC
>JBDSRT010000299.1:0-9038 GCA_039929165.1 Ginsengibacter sp. | reverse complement strand
AATGCTTCTTTCAAAACGGTGGTTTCATTAATAGTTGCCGGCGAACTTTATCTGTTTAAAGGCAAATGTGAGGGCACTATTATTGCTAACCCTAAAGGTGTAAATGGCTTTGGATATGACCCTTTGTTTATACCAACGGGTGCTATAAACACATTTGCGGAAATGTCATTAAGTGAAAAGAATATCTTTAGCCATCGAAGAAAGGCATTAAAAAGTATGATTTCTTTTATAATTAAAAATTTTCCGGGTAAAATTAATAGCTGATTTGAGCCAACTACGCAACGATAATGTGAATGATAACGACTTAATTGAAGGATGCGCAAGAAACGACAGGCATTTTCAACGTTTATTGTACGATAAGTATTCGCCTAAAATGCATGGTGTATGCCTGAGATATACAGAAGATACTGATGAGGCAAAAGATATCCTTCAGGAAGGATTTATTAAGGTGTTTAAAAATCTTTCGAAATTTAGGAGTGAAGGATCATTTGAGGGCTGGCTCAGGCGGATTTTTGTAAATACTTCAATTGAACATTACAGGAAAAAGAAATATGTTAGTCGTGGTACCAATCAATCTGATGAACAAATTCAGGACGAAGATATTAATGTGTTACACCGGCTTGCAGAACGGGATATTCTTGCTATAATAAACCAATTGTCGCCTGGTTATAAAACAGTTTTTAATCTTCACGTTATTGAAGGCTATTCCCATAAAGAAATTGCTGACATGCTTGGCATAAACGAAGGCACCAGTAAATCACAATTAGCAAGAGCCAAATCTGTTTTAAAGAAAATTATCGAAAGCAACAAGGTGCTAAAAAAAGAAAATGGATAACTTAAAAAAGAAATTATATAATTATTCAGTGGCGGCCCCCAGTGAGAGTTGGGCTAATATCGTAGGCGTTTTGGATAAGACTGACACGGTCTCTTTACCTCCAAGAAAGATAAGTCCATACCTTATACCAATGGCAGCGGCTTTATTAATATTAGTTTTTAGTGCGGTATTTTTTGTTAATCAAAAAAATCCTGCTGTTCAAATCTCAAAAGGAGAACCTGAAAGGTTTGACAAAGGCATGGCGACTTTTTCATCTCCTGACACCAATCTTTTAGCAAGTAATAAAAACGAGACGCAAACAAGAGAAAAGCTTAATAACATAATTGGAAATACATACATAACAATTACCAGCGTAGACGGTAAGCCAGTGAGAATTTCCTCAAAAGCTGCAAGCCTAATTGTGTCATCAGATAACCAATTTCCGGCAAAGACCGTCTGGAACGCAAAAGTTAATCGTTGGAAGGCAAAAATGTTAAATAATCCTGTAACTCCTACTACGACAAATTTTTTAGACATCGCCGATCTTACAGAAGTACTTACCGATAGAAGTAACTCAGACAATTAAAATGGGCAGACTAAAGCTTGAAATGCCATATAGCTTTTCCTTTTCTTGCCGTATTCCCATTAGGATAACCGATTTAAACTATGGCAATCATGTAGGGAATGATGCCTTTGTTTCCATTTTACATGAAGCAAGAGTGCAGTATTTAACGGCTAAAAATTTTGCCGAACTAGGTAACGATCGTACAGGTTTGATTATGGCTGATCTTCAAATCAACTTTAAGAAGGAATCGGTATACGGCGATATTCTAAAGGTGGAAGTTAATGCTGAACACGTCACTAACACTTCATTTGATCTTTATTACCAGCTTTCAACAACAAGACAAGAGGAAGTTGTTACAATTGCACACGCAAAAACGGCGATGGTATTCTTTAATTATACTTCAAAGAAAGTGGCAAGATTGCCTGACGATTTTAAAGCCTCACTTTATTAGGCGTTCCATATCTTCCAACTCTCTTGAGCCTGGATAACCAGCATATCATACCCATTTTTTATGGTTGCACCCTGTTCTTCGGCTTTGGTTAAAAAGACTGTCTTTGGCGGATTATAAACGAGATCAAAACAATAATGTTTGTTTGTTATATGGATATAAGGTATCTCAGGAAAGGATGCTGTATCAGGGAATGTTCCTAAAGGCGTCGTATTAATTATCACTAAATAGTTACTCATAATATCTTGTCCAAGATCAGCATAAGAGATGGCCCTTTCAGATTTGTTCCGGCTAACCAATAAATATTCAATGCCTAATTTTCTACACACAAATTGAACAGCATTAGAAGAGCCTCCTGTACCGAGAATTAAAGTCTTTTTATGAAAAGCTTTTAATTCAGTTAAAAGAGATTTCTCAAAACCGATTACATCAGTATTATAGGCTTCAACCTGGCTTGATGTAAATTTTAAAATATTTGCTGCACCTATTTCTTTTACAGCATCAGATAAATGTGTAGCAAATTTTAAAACCGATTGTTTATGTGGAATGGTTATGTTTAAGCCTGCCAGATTAGGATTGTTGGCTACTATTGCCTTAAGCCCATCAATATGTTCAATCGGAAAGAGCTTGTATTCTGTATCCGTTATATTTTCCTTTTCAAACTTATCCGTAAAATATTTTTTTGAGAAAGAATGCCCGAGTGGGTAACCTATTAATCCATAGAGCTTTTTCAAGCAGCTTATTTATTTAGGTAAAGACTAAAGGTATCACCGCGTAACCCTATGCGCATGGCTTCTAAAGCAATAACTTCTGAGGGTGCAATGTTGCCAAGATTAACATTGCAGCCAATTAATTCCAGAAAGTATAATTGCTGGGCCTTTTGAGGCGCCTCCCATAAAATTTTTTCTTCGGGAATTTGTGTAAGAATTTCCTGTACAAGACCTTCTCTTACTTCTCCTGAACCTCTATAAATTCCAACATTTCCGGCTTCTCTTGCTTCTGCTATCACATAAGAAGAACCTGCACTAAGTTCGGCCCGCATCAATTCTATCCATTTGTAAGGCGGAATAATATGAGCGGCATCTTTACTGCCCACTTCACTTAATACGGTCGCCACTTTCGTAAGTTTTTCTATATAACCACATTTTTCAGCGTGAGGTATATCGATTGATCCGTCACTTACTTCAATAAAATCTATATTAAATTCTTTACAAATATTTATATAGTCATCAAATTGATTTCTGATAAGAAATGCTTCAAACAAAGTACCGCCAAAATAAACGGGCACGTTATGTTCCTGGTAAATTTTAATCTTTTCTTTCAAGTTCGGCGTAACAAAGGCGGTTCCAAAGCCCAACTTTACGATATCAACATGAGCCTGACTAACGCTCATAAAATTCTTAGCTTCTTCAAGGCTAAGTCCCTTATCCATAACCATCGTAATGCCATGCATGCGGGGTTTAGGAACACGATGAGGAATCTGGGATAGATTAAAATTCATAGCATCTTTTTTGGAAGGCCGCAAAGATAAGTCAAAACACTTCTGTTGAGGATACGCACAATTACCTTGATGAATTATTTCTTTTGGCTTTGGATATGAGATCTACGACATGTTGATTTTGAAGAAGAGCCGGATTAAGCTCCAGGAGATATTTTAGCTTTCCAGGAAACTTTTCAAGAGCCGTTTCGAGGGTTAATAAAGCTTTTGTTGATTTGCCATCGGCAAATAATATTGAACATTTATAAAACGCTATTAGTGCATTTTCTGAAGTATTTTTCTCTGCATTATAAACCTGCGTCAAAGCTTCATCATAGAATTTTGCTTTGTACAAGCATTTGATCAACTCCTTCCAACCTTTAATGCTCTTTGGTCGTGACTTAATAAAATTAGAAAAATAGATAACAGCTTCTTTGGTTTTACCAAGTTCGCTATAACATTTGCCCATGGCAAAATTATATTCAGGTTGGGATCGCTGAATGCGCATCGCATTTTCGAGGTTTTTCAGCCCACTTTCCCAATATTGCTCATTCATGTAAGTGCAGGCTATTTTATAATACAAGTGACTATCATCTGGATTTAGATGAGAAGCTTTCCTATAATTAAACCTGGCCTGGGCGTAATTTTTTAGTTTATCGTAAGCATGACCTATTGCTTCATATATAACATCTTCCGGCCTTGACAGCTCCAATACTTTTTGCAGCGCTTCAATGGCTTCACGGTACTTCCTCATTCTTAAATATGCATCTCCAAGGTTTCGATAAGCATAGTCGAATTTTTCATCAATGGCCAAAGCGTACAGGTAGGCGTCAACAGCTTTTTCGTACAATTTAATTCCCTGGTAAGCAGCGCCTAAATTAAACCAGGCTAATTCAGTAAATGGGTGTTCTTCAATTATACGTTGATGAAGCTTTATGCTCTCTTCGTTACGCCCGGTGAAGTCTGTCCAAAAGCAAATTTTATACAAAGCTTCCTCATTTACAGGATCCTGGTCGAGAATAAGACAGAGACAATTGAATACTTTCTCAAATTGCTCATAATCATCATATACATCCGCAAGCTCAAAAAGCAAGTCTATTTTCTCCTCACCTTCAAATATTGTAATGGCATCTTCTAAAATATTGGCTGCTTTTTTTTGCTGATCTAAAGCTAAGTAGGCATCTGTTTTTAAAATAAATACATTTACATCTTTCCTATCCAATAACTCTACTTTTTCAAGTAATTTAAGTGCATCATTATATTTTCTTGTTGCAATAAACAAATCTGCTTTTTTAACGAGGAGCAATGAAGAATAAGGATACTGTAAAATGCCATACTCAACGGCTTCCAATGCTGCTGACATATCTTCCTTTTCATCGTAGTAGTCTATGATCCTTTCAAATGCTTCTTCTTCTAAAAAAGAATTGGGCTGACCATGTTTTAAAGATTGGTATTTACCCAAAAGATCTTTAAGTTCATTTTTATCCCTACTTGACTGGTTTTCTTTCATATGTATAAGTAAAATACTTTAAATCTGATATTTTGAAAGATGTTTTCTGCTTTATTTTTAAACTATTCCGTTAAAGTAAAGTCAATCATTTATAATAAACAAACTAGGAATTATCAAAAAATGTCTTAAATTTGTTAATTATAGTTTCTATGCAAAAGTTTTCTAAAATCTTATTAATCGTTTTAATGTTTTCCGGCATAAGCTGGATGTCATTTGCCGATAGAGGAGGTTTAATTAAGAAGACTAACAAGGTTAAGTTAAATATACATACCGCCCCAACATTAAAAAAATCTATCGCTTTCAATTTAAGGTCCGGGTTGGTATTTAAGGGTAGCAGTTTATTATCTAATCAACAAATTGGTAATACATTGTTTAGCAAAGGATTGATGACATACAGAAAAGGAAATACTGTTTACATTACACCATTTAAACAAAAGATGCTTATACCTCAGTATGATCAGGCAACTGGTTCAAAATTGGTTATAAGATCTAATAAATAAACAATCGATTTTACGAGATGAAACCTGCCAAGTGCAGGTTTTTTTTATTTTGATTTCTGAGTTTCTTCGAAGGTTAATACCCTGTAACCGGATTTTGGAATTTCGAAACGGGAAGAAGCAATAGTTTCATTTGAAATTTTTGCGAGAGTATATTTAAACATCATCTTACCAGACTTCCACTCATATTGAACCGCAAGACCAGGCAAAGTTTTAAACGGGTTATCATAATTAAGATTACTTACTTTAATGCCTGGTGCAAAGTACACAGTGAATGAATTTCCATCTTTTAGAGTTGCAATCGCTTTTTTACAATCGTATCCTGCAATGTCAACCGTTTCATCGGATATGGCATAAGTGATTCCTTCATACTTACGATTCTTTTTTTCCCAATCAGCCTTATCCAGTGTAATCATTAACTTTTGGCCGCTATAATCTTTTAAAATAACGCCTGTGCCTGTACGTGAATCATAAATTGTACTTTCCTTACCAAGACCACTAAGCATGTCACTTTTAGTTTGGCTACCCTTTAAATAAATCGTTGTTGTAGCCCCATCCAGCATATCAGCCATCTTGGGTTCAGAGCTTCCGGTTTGGATAGATATATTATACGTTAAGACACCTTCATTTATTACCTGTTGGGAAAAACACTTAAAGCTTAAAAGGCCTATTAGAAAAAAAAGAATTAAATATTTTCGAGAATGCATTATGATAATTTATACTGCTCACAAAGATAGACCAGCATTCACTGCTGTTGGTTGCATTATTTTTTCTTCTGCGTTTTCTGCTGTAAGTTCTGAATCTTCTTGTTACTTTCCTGCATAGCTTCAATACGCTCCTGCCATTTTGATTTGACGACCGGTTTCTTTTTATTTTCCTGCAACTTGGCCATTATCTTTTCATGGTTAATAATGTAATTCTGTATCACAAATTGTATAAGAAGAGTAATAACGTTGGAAACAGTATAATACCAGGTAAGCGCAGAAGGTAATTTATTAAATACACCGAGTAATATAACCGGGAAAATAAACGGCATATATTTCATAACAGGATTAGAATTATCCTGCATATTTGCCATCCCGTACAATGAAATCAATAAACTTGTTACGACGGCTAAGATGGTAAAAAGACTGATATGACTTCCATAAAAGGGAATGTGGAAAGGCAAATCATAAATGGAGTCATAAGCGGAAAGATCTGTTGCCCACCAAAAGCTTTGACCTCTTAAGGCAATAGCAGAATTAAAAAAGTTATACAATGCAAAGAAAATCGGTATTTGTAAAAGCGCCGGTATACAACCTCCTAAGGGATTTACGCCTGCGGATCGGAATAGTTTCATCTGATCCATGCCGAACGCCTGCTTATCTTCGCCATGCTTTAATTTTAGTTCATCTATTTCCGGTTTCAGCAACTTCATCTTGGCACCACTCAAATAGCTCTGATAGCTCAAAGGCGAAATAATTAATCTTATAATAATTGTAAGCAAAGCAATCACAAGACCATAGCTTACGATTTTGCTATCAAGAAAATTGAATACCGGAAATATAAATCCCCTGTTTATATATTTCACGAACGCAAAGATGCCGCTACCTAAAGGCACTATATTTTGCAGTTGATTGCCATAACTCTTCAGCAATTTGTAGTCACTCGGGCCGTAGTAAAGCTGCAAAGGGATAGAAGCGTTGGAAGATGGAGGTACTACTAACTTCAGCGTTGCAACCGCCTCAGCAATTTTATGCGTATTGGTATCTGCCGGAACTGTCCATCTCACTTCAGCATTTTGAAACTTATCTTTTGAAAGAATAGACTGTATAAAAAATTGTTGTTTTAAACTTATCCACTCTACAGGCTTTTCAAATTTCCGGCTACTGCCGCTGCCGATAGCATCAAAATCATAATCGTTGTTTTCCAGAAAAGCTATGTGTGACTGCAATTTTTCATATTCCGCATCTTTTTCAACCTGAGCAGCTTCTGCCTGCCATTGTAAATTTATGGCCTGTTGAGTAACGAGTTTGTTGCTTCCTGTTATATTGATAAACAGGTTAAGCATGTATTCATTGTCAGGCAATTGATAATAATGCTGCAAAACCTCACCTGCGCTATCAGCTATTTCGTAAACAATTGTCTTGCCCAGCTTTTGAACCGGAGCATTAACAACATTAAATAATAAATCGCTTGTTTGTGCGGTTTGATTTTGCCCTACATTAATTGGATATGATAATGTATTATAATTTCCTCCCCGGAGAATTAGCGGCTTATTATCGTAAGTCTTGTATTTTTTTAACTCAACAACTTTTGGCTGACCGCCTTTATTGGTAAATGTTATTTTTATCAGTTCATTTTCTAGTACAGCTAATTGCTCAGCGCCGGTACTATCCTGTTTAAAGCTGCCAGATGACTGGGTATTTCCAGAACGAATAGTGTCTGGATTTGCTGCGGTTATTTTAATACTGTCTGCAGATCTTAACTTATTAATTCTGGCAACAGAATCAGCTATATGCTGTTTTGATTGTTCCAGGGCGACTTGTCCTTGTCTTGTATAATAAAAATATCCGAAGAATAATAAGGCTAACAACACAAATCCTATCACACTATTTCTATCCATTCCCATATTAAAAAATTAAGTGGGCAAAGGTATGTAAACATTGCCTTGGCCAATTACCAATTACCTCAAATAAAATTGCCCTCAATGAGGGCAATTAATGTATGAAAAACTAGGTTTTTATTTTTTTGCCGGTGCTGCAGCAGCTTTAGCCGGTGCTGTCTTGGCGGCAGCTGTTGGAGCAGGAGCAGCCTTGGCCGCAGTCTCTTCCTGTTTCAATTGTCTTGTCATAGTAACCGAAGCAATGGGTATCCTGGGAGAATTGAGAATTTCCATATTTTCTGCAACCACATCCTGAACTCTTAAATTACCATTTAGTTCAAGTGATGAAATATCCATCTCAATGTTTTCTCTTAAATACTTTGGCAGCGTTTTTACTTTAAGCGCTTTTATTTTGGTAGATAGCTTACCACCAGCTTTTACACCCGCAGGCGTGCCTACGAATTTTAAAGGGATAGTAACAGATACTTTTTTGTCATCAACCAATTCAAGAAAATCTACATGTAGTAATTGGTCTGATACTTTATCAAACTGTAACTCTTTTAATACGCAACGGTAAGCCTGTCCGTCAATTTTTACTTCAGCAAGCATAAAGTCAGGTGTGTAAACAATGCCTTTAAAAGCAGTTGCCGGAGCAGTGAAATTAATTTCTTTAGCACCTCCATAAATTACACCTGGCACTTTTTCCTCAGAGCGGATTTGACGGGTGGCTGACTTGCCAAATTCGGTCCTGATTTGTCCTTCGATTGTAATCGTGTTCATAAATGATTTTTTTTGAGGCGCAAAAGTAAGTAGAAATATCGAGGTTTATCTGACGTCTTCAATTTAAAGACTCTTGCATCTTATTTTTTACTAAGCATTCTACTACGCAGGAAGAGACTATTTATACTTTTATTCTCAAAAGCATTTCTTATAGCAACTGCAAAAAGTTCGGCAACGGAAACAACCTTTATTTTAGGCGATTCCTCTTTCACGGGGATTGTGTTGCAAACTACCAATTCTTCCAGCACACTGTTTTCAATGTTCTCATATGCATGACCGCTTAAAACCGGGTGCGTACAAAAAGCCCTTACGCTTCTTGCGCCCTTTTCTAATAGTAACCCAGCGCTTCTTACTAATGTGCCG
>JBDSRT010000298.1:0-3297 GCA_039929165.1 Ginsengibacter sp. | reverse complement strand
CCGTTTGTAAGCGGAATGTCGTATCTGAAAGGCCTTTTATCTGCATTCGATGACTGTTCAGTAAGCACTACTGCATCATCTTCCGAGCTTGATATTTTAGTCAGTAAAGCATTTTTATAAGGTTCCAGGTTGTCAAAAGCCAATGTGTCTTTTCTCCAGGTTTTTCCGTTTGTGGTAATCGCTGCACCGCCGCTGTTAATTCGATAATTAAGCCTTACAGTTACGCCTGAAGCTTTTGCAATGCCATACAGTGGAACTCGTAATTGGCCATAGCCATTTGTATAGTTTATCAATAAGTCGGCAATTTTTAAACCCTGAGAGGTTGGTTTAAATATTACGCTTTGGGTAACTGATTGTTGAGGATTAAGGGAAGAGCCAGATAACACCCCAAGTGAAAATTCCGAGCTATTTTGGCCAACAATTTGAACTGATGTTATGGTAATTGCCGGATCACGAGTGCCGTTTGTATACACTTGCCCTAGACTTTTTAAATTTATATTCAGTGTAGTGCTTGACTGCGTTAGCTTTTCGCCAAAATCAACGGCAGAAGGTGTACCAGCTAATTCAGAAAAATAAGCTGTTCCTACCTCTGGCTTAATGTTTCTAATAAAATACATATTGTCGTTATAATCATAATTAGTAGCTGTTGAGCCTAAATAGTCATTTGATATAATAAAACTGTTTGGGATCACATTACCATTTTCATCCTTGGCTTTCCAAACACGAAGGCCTATTTTGCCTCCCGGGTTTAGTGCAGGATCTGTATAATCTCTTGTGCCGGTCTTAAAACCGAATGCGCCAGATGGTGTGAATATTGATGTTGCAATACTTGAAGGCTCACTTTTACGCGGTAATAGGCGTTGCCCATCTTTAGATATGTGAGTGAAAATAGTGCTGAAAGTTGTAGAGCCTTTTGCGTACCACATTATTTTTTCACTAGCTGTGCAACAACCATGGTAGGCGCCCATTTGAATAACATAGACGGGTTTCGAATTGTCAGCACGTAAGAAGTTAGATGACAAAATTTGATCACCCTTTAGCTTAAGAGGATCCCCTTTGTCAGGATCAGTATGTCCAAAACCAGTGCTTGTTTTAAAACCAAATGCAGTAATCATTTCCTGGGCGTAAGGTTCATTTGAACCTTCCCCTTGTTTTTGCCACAAACCGTGCAGATTAATTATTTTAGATGGCGCTACATCGTCGTTGGATGTAATAGTTAGCGTTTCCTGTAAAACTTTAACCCGTGTTGCCTGATTCAAGGCAATAAACTTTATTGTCAGATCGGCATATGTGCCGGACGCTATACTCAAGGGTAAAGCAGATGCTGAATAGGGCACGCCCTTCAATTTATCAAACGCAAACAAGATTGTATTTGATAAGCTTAAAGTTTTAATTGATAAAGGATTTAGTCCCTTGTTATGTATTCTTACCACTACTGAATCATGGTTTGAATTCTTTACATCAGTTCTACCCCATGGCGTTTGAATTTTGGAAAAAACAAAATTATCGTTGGAAGGAAATTTATCAATATTCTCAACAAACAGTAGGGCATTGCTTGGCTGCGCAGTTGCAGATGATTCTATCACAAGTTCAGGCCGGTTACTTTTATTTTCTTTACTATTAAATAGAAGAGTTTTTGTTTTATTAGTTGCGTCTTTAATTAAAAAGCTTGCAACTTTATCACCGGCTACCTGGGATACAATGTACGGTGTGACATCAATTTCATAATATTTTTTTACATTATTTACCGGCACTGAAGTAATTGGTGCCGAAGCTGTGGTTGGTGAATTATTCCAGATAATGGCTGTTTCTGTCCAGGCATCATTATCAATACCATAAGCAGAAAGTGATACAGCAGTAGCGTCGTCTATATTATTACCGTATACCCGTAATTTGGCAGATGAGACGTTGCCGAGTGAACTGAGATTGAACTTTAAATATGAATTTCTTGCAAAGCCTGCAGATGACGAGCCTTTTACTATCAGCGAAGTATCCAGGCCATAATTTGTAGTGGCATAAGTGCCATTTCTTACGAAGGCGTCAGCTATTGGCAAAAGAACCGTTTGGGATACAGCCGTTGCCAGCATTACTGAACTCTCAGGTGCATCACATTCTGGAATTATATAACCCGTAGTTCGGCTGGATTCTTTATTTGAAATTGGTGCTAATAGGCCTGTTGTTGGAGAAGTGGCATTCGTTATTGAGGATTGTATCAGCGAAGTAGATTCATTGGATAAAATAACCAGTTTAGGTACATTAGACCCAAACTCTTTACTATTTATTTTGATACCAATGTTCTGCGTTGACGCATCTTTGAGTAAGAAGGTGACTATTTTATCGCCAGCAACTTGAGTTTTCACAAAAGCAGTAACATCAATTTCGTAATATTTTAATTGAGCCGATACCGCTATGGACCCCAATAAACTTGTGGCAGACGGCGCATTAGTATTGTTTATTGTACTTTCTGCCCAGCCATCAATAGTGCCACCATAAGCCGATATACTTACAGTCGATGTATTTTCAATATTTTTTGCATAAAACCGAAGTTTAGCTGAAGTGATATTATTTATTGATGGCAGATTGAATTTTAAGTAAGCTGCCCTTTTGTAGTCACCGTTTGTTGCGCCTTTAATCATCATCGATGAGTCACGGCCATAATTTACTGACGCATAAACACCACCTCTAACCTGCGCATCTGCTACAGCAGATACATTCGTAGTAACCTGTTGTGTTGTCTTTGGCTTAAGCAAAACAATTTGACCATTGCCACCGTACTCAGAGACATAAATATTTCCGTTCAACTTATTTTCGATTAGATCCAGGGGATCTGAAAATCCAGAAAATCCAGGTATTCCTGCGCCTTCTGTATAACTGATAATGTTCTTATTGGTACCTCCGGGTGTCAAAACAATAATGTCGTCATTTTGGCTATATCGTACAACTAATATTTTACCTTTTAACGCACTATTAAACGTTGAACTTTTATATTCAATAGTTCCATCCGGCGATTTGTTATGTTGAAAATCAAAAGCAAAGCCTTTATAATTTATATCAGGCCGAGTGCCGACTGGATAAGCGTCCACTTGGGCAGAATCCATAGCGGATGACGGGTTACCACCGTTTAAAACATATTCACCACGTATAGCATTTGGATGCCCATAATATCCACCTTGTTGTATTTTAAAAAGATAATCTTCCTGCGTTTGTTGAACATTTGTTAATTCAGGCACTATAGGGCCGGAATAAGGTTTACCATCAGTTCTCATAGTTCCGGTCACGGAAGAAGGCGTGTTTCCG
>JBDSRT010000297.1:0-3076 GCA_039929165.1 Ginsengibacter sp. | reverse complement strand
CCGTACCTGGCGAAATTGTTCTTGTACTTCCTGTTCTGTTCCTGTAGCTTTTGCCGGGTCTGGAAAATTGTGGTGAAACCTTTTTGCTGTGGTTGGAAAGAAGGGACAACGCTCTTTTGCGTTATCGCAAACAGTAATTACAAAATCAAAATTAATGTGGCGATACTCGTCAATTGAATTAGATGTTTGATGTGAAATGTCAATGCCGTCTTCTCTCATGGTTTCAACGGCAAGCGGGTTAACACCGTGTTTTTCAATACCTGCGCTATAAACTTCTGCCTTGTTACCTGCGAAATTTCTTAAATAGCCTTCTGCTATTTGACTGCGACAACTATTGCCGGTACATAAAACTAAAATTCGTTGCATTGTAATTAGTTTACTGTTATTAAGAAATGTCCTGACAGGAATTGCTAAAGCTGCTCCTGTAATTGTTGCAGTTATATAATCCAAAGATGATCTGTACGTCCGCTTATTAAAGCAGGAGCACTTGAACGTGCAGGATTCTAATTACCTAG
Source organism: Ginsengibacter sp. (assembly GCA_039929165.1). Taxonomy (GTDB): domain Bacteria; phylum Bacteroidota; class Bacteroidia; order Chitinophagales; family Chitinophagaceae; genus Ginsengibacter. Next base: position 2,561 of record JBDSRT010000297.1, on the reverse strand, counting down.
CAGTTCTGCAAAACATTTTCTAAATAGTTGTGCCTTTTCCAATTTAATTGCAACAATCTGTGCCACAACAGGATTTAGATTTTTCTGCATACACCGTTATACTAAATATCCCTGTACTCCCATTTTTGAAATTTGTTAGCTCCTCTCCTTTCAAATAATTTTTTAAGATATCATAAGGTATGTTTATTGGTTTTTCTTTTTGTAGGGTTACTCTGTCAAAACCATTTGCATTTATTAACTCAAGGTATACTTCCTTTTGTATTGCGCCTGACACACAGCCGGCATACATTTCTGCATCCTTACGCAAAGCATCCGGAAGATTGCCCATTAATACAATATCTGAGATACTAAAATGTCCGCCAGGTTTTAATACACGAAACATTTCTTTGAAAACCTGGTCTTTGTCAGGCACAAGGTTTAAAACACAATTGCTTACTATTACGTCTGCTGTATTTGCCGATACCGGCATGTGTTCAATATCACCTTGCCTGAACTCTACATTATAAAAACCTAATTTCTCTGCATTGGCTCTTGCCTTGTCAATCATGGCTGCTGTAAAATCAATACCAATTACCTTTCCGTCTTCCCCTGTTTCTGATCTTGCAATAAAGCAATCATTACCTGCGCCGCTTCCTAAATCAATTACCGTGTCTCCCTTTTTTATGTTTGCAAATTGAGTGGGCAAGCCGCAGCCTAAACCTAAGTCTGCATCAGCACTGTAACCTTCCAATAACGTGTAATCATCGCTCATGATGTTATAAATCTCTGTTGAACAGCCACCGGAACCGCAGCAGGATGATTGATTGGTTTCTTTATCCTGAAGGGCGATTTCACTGTATTTCTGTCTAACAATCTCTTTAAGTTGTTCTGCATTTTTCATTTGATTATATTTTAAATTAACAACAATTGTTTTTCTTTTCTAATTTGATGCTCATGTTCGCAAAATAACTTTGAAGCTTTGCAATTGCTTTTTCGTCTACACAATAGCAAATGCTGTTGCCTTCTATGCTTCCTTTAATAAGCCCTGCATTTTTAAGTTCTTTTAGGTGTTGAGAAATGGTTGGCTGTGCAAGAGGCAGCTCGTTTACAATGTCGCCACAAATGCAGGTATCCACTTTAATTAAGTACTCCATGATAGCAATTCTCGCCGGATGTCCCAATGCTTTGGCTAATGTTGCAATAGAATTTTGTTTGCCTGTAAAAAAATCTGTTTTTGTCGCTCCCATTTTCATTATTTAATATTGCAATATTACGATAAAGATTTAAACAAACAAATCTTTCAGTTACATATATTTTTATATTATGAAGCATCTATCCAATTAACTATAGCAGCAAATGCTGTAGCCGATTACTTGTCAGGCGACGGAAAGTAATCTCTATGTTTCACTGTCCAGCCTTGACTTTTGACGTTTGTCTTTCGTCAAAGGTGCCGAAATCGCAGCTCTAAAGCTTTAGCGAACTTCTTCGCATTTCAGCTAAATTGATATGCAAAAAGAAAGTCTTGTTTTGCTCATGAAGCATTTAAGTTTGAACCACTATACACTTCAATGGCGTTTTTATTGAGTGTCTTATTAAGTGTAATGGCATGTTCAATTGCCTGAGAAAAATATCAAATACTAACAGACCATTAATTGACGCATATAAGTTTTTTAGAGGGCTCTCTTAACCTTTTACTATCTAAGCGACGTGACCAGGCTCAGGCGGTTCTTCGTAGGACTTAAAGTTGACAATCTTTGCCTGTTCTTTTGCGTTTAATGTCTTCTCCTTTTCCCAGCGTTTATAATCATCTGAATTTGTGCTGAGCATCAGGCAGTCGTAGTTGATCAAAATGTTTCTGCCAATACTTGCTTCGGCCTGCCTTCGAAAGATCTCAAATACCAATTCATGATTAGAACTTGCATGCTCTTTCAAGCCATTGAATCTTTTTTTACCAGCTCTGAAGGTAATTCTGTATAGAGGCATTTTACTAAATATATTAGCAAATATAGACGGCAAGGATTGTGTTATATCGCTGCGGTACAAATAATTTTGATGCTTAGTTTATAGCTATTAAAAAACTGGTGAAAAACAATCTGATTACTTATGTGCCTTTTGATTTAACGTAGTTTGCTTTTATTTGCTTCTGTGGTTCTAAGCTGAACCGTTGTCCAGGCAATCAACATGAAAGCAATCAGTTCCACCAGAGTACGCCAAATATGAAACGACCACCAATTGTCACGCAACATAGTCCAGTTATCGGGCAAAGTATTCACTGTCCATTTAAGCATCTTCGATTGTATAGGAACGTTACCTAGTCGTGTAATGAAAATGCAGGAAATCAAAAACGCTGCTGCAACAAGTAATAATATAAAGGCTGTTTTTTTTCTTCGCTGAAGATAAGCGGATATTAATGTTAGACCAGTGGCAATTACTACCAATACTACAATAAGTGTATTGAGTGAGCGAACAAGATTCTGTTGTTGCTCTATATAAGTGGAAGCTGAATAGTGTGAGGGATTAAAACCTAACCAAATTCCAAAACTTGTCCCTGCCAGCAGCGCAGCAAAAATGATGTTTAAAAG
>JBDSRT010000296.1:0-7353 GCA_039929165.1 Ginsengibacter sp. | reverse complement strand
CCAACTGCTGCGCCTAAAATTAAAGCCCCAACGGTATTTGCTTTCGACATAATCTTTGTTTTTTTAGTTGTGAGGTACGATATATTTAAATTTGCATCTGAATCTAAAAGATGAAGCTAAGAAATGTTATTCTACATAAACCATTCCCATTTTTAATTTTTTTTTGTTGCAATTTTTCTCTCTGTGCGCAGACGTCCATAAAAAATGTGCCGGTTCATTATTTTACTTATCCTGTAAAAGCAAAACCTGCACTTGCAGCCAATTTTGGGGAGTTGAGACCAAATCATTTTCATATGGGGCTTGACTGTAAAACAGATCAAAAAGAGAACGTGCCTGTTGTAGCCGCAGCTGATGGTTATGTGGCAAAAGTTAAGATAGAGCCATATGGTTTTGGCAGAGCCATTTATGTCAATCATCCCAATGGCTTAACTACACTTTATGCTCATTTGAACAACTTTTTTCCCTTCTTGGAAGTATATGTTAAGGAGCAGCAGTACAAGCTTAAGCAATGGTCAATTTTCATCGATTTACCTCCGGGTCTTTTTTCAACGAAGCAAGGTGATCTGTTAGCCTATAGTGGAAATACGGGTGGTTCTCAAGGGCCGCACTTACATTTTGAGATCAGAGACACACAAAGCGATAAAGTTTTAAATCCCTCACTTTTTAATTTCCCTATTGCTGATAATGTGCCGCCGTCTTTATTAAGGCTTGCCGTTTACAACAGGAACTTAAGTACGTATAGCCAAACTCCAAAATTGTTTGGATTGAAATATTCCGGTGGGGTATACCAACCAACATCACCAACCATTTTGACCTCTGATAAAGTAAGCTTTGGTTTTTCCGGGCATGATAAATACACCGGTTCTACCAATAATAATGGCGTATTTGAAGCTGAAATTTATTTTGACGAGGTGCTGATGTCATCCTTCAGGCTAGACAGTATGAGTTATGATGACACCCGTTATATTAATGCCCATATTGATTATAAATTGAAAGCAGGTGGCGGGCCATATATACAGCATTTAAGCAGATTACCGGGCTATCCTGTTAGTGTTTATAAGGATTGGTCAAGCGATGGTGTAATAACCTTAGCTGACGATTCAATTCATAACATCAGGATTGTGATAAAGGATGCGAATGCAAATGTTTCTGAACTACAGTTTAAGATTAAGAGAAATAATGCAGCGTATAATATTGATAGCAAAGTGCCTAATCAACAGGAAAACTTTGAGCCGAACGCTATAAATATTTTTGACAGAGACGATATACAACTGGTGCTGGACGAAAAAGCATTATATGATTCACTTCGATTTACGTACACGGCAACGCAATCTTCAACACCAGGCGCCATTTCTAAATTACACTTGGTACAATCAGGGCTAATACCCGTACAGGATTCGTTCTCTATAAAAATTAAACCAAACATTGATTCAAATAACTTAGATACCGCGCATGTAATAATGGTTCGGCAATGGGGTGGCAAAACTGAAGCATATAAACCGGTTTATAAAGATGGCTGGTACGCCGCCAGGTTCCGAAACTTTGGTAATTTTCAATTGGTGAAAGATGAAAGCCCGCCATCAGTTTATGCCTATAATTTAAAAGAGAATGCTGTGCTTACATCTGCAACACAAATCATGTTTACCGTAAAAGATAATTACGAAGATCTGCAGAATTTTAGGGCAGAGCTTGATGGCAAATGGCTGCGCTTTTCAAATGACAAAGGCAAAACATTTATTTATCGCTTTGATGAAAAGTGTCAGCCAGGTCTACATGAATTGATAATAAGAGTTGAGGATATTGCGGGTAACATAACTTCTAAAACCTACCATTTTACCAGATAATTGTATGATGATCACATTAATCGAAGGAGATAAAGCGCCACTCTTTTCATTGCCCGATGAAGAAGGAAATAAGATCAGCTTAAAAGATTATAAAGGTAAAAAAGTGGTGTTATATTTTTATCCTGAAGATGATACGCCAACCTGTACAACACAGGCCTGCAACCTACGGGATAACTATGCAGACCTGACTGATAATGACATTGTGGTTTTGGGTATCAGTCCTGATGATAGTAAAAAGCACAAAAAGTTTATCAATAAGTTTGAGTTGCCATTTAATTTGTTAGCTGATCCTGACAAAAAAGTGATTAACAAATACGGTGTTTGGGGAGAAAAGAATTTATATGGGCGCAAGTATATGGGTCTGCATCGCACTACTTTTCTAATTAATGAGAAAGGTGTAATAAAAAAGATATTTAAAAAGCCAAGATCTGCTAGCCACACTGCAGAAATTTTAAAGGCGTGGCAGGAGATTCCAAATTGATTTGCCATGGCAAGTGAAGTTGATATTGCATCAATCAGCATCAAGGAAAATTCCTGGATCGCCAATGCAGCGGCCCATAAAATGCGTGTAAAAAGTGTAGCCATCGTTATTGGCAAAACCATTCATTTATGTAATACAACCCGGGAAGAATTTATAAAAAATGAGCGCTGGCTTAAACATGAGCTTTGCCATATTCAACAATTTAAAAAACATGGCGGCTATTTTTTCGTGGTCAAATATGTATGGGAAAGCATAAAGCATGGCTATTATAATAATGTTTATGAACAGGAAGCAAGAGCAGCAGAATTCTTACAATATCCAACTGACCTCGTTCACCGTAAAAGACCTTTCTAGGGCATCATAAGTTATAAGATTGCCGCTGCTATCAACAGATTTTATGGTTGTCTCAAAAACCATATTGTCTTTTTTCAATTTTACCTTTTCGTCTTTTTTAAAAAGCAGGTAATTGTAGTCATTCATTACTGTTTCGGTTGAAATAGTGAGGAGATTTTCTATTGTTGTAATAAGTTCCCTGGATAAACGTCTGCCAAATTCTTCAAGATCATAATCGTTACCGGTTTCCATTTTTAAGGAAGTAGCGCTTTTTTTAAGTTCATCTGTAAAGTCAATTTGGTTCACATTTAAACCCACGCCAACAACAGCCCAGCGCCAGGTAGAACCTTGAATTTTGTTTTCTATTAAAATCCCTCCTGCCTTCCTGTCATTTATAAAAATATCATTTGGCCATTTTACTTTAAACTTTGTAATTGTAGTTAAAAGATTACGAATAAAGGATACGCAGGCTAAAGCAATTGCTGCTGTAAACTTAAACTGCTGCTGAATAGTAAGCTTATCTGTAGACATGATAATGCTAAACATCAGGTTTTGCCCGGCTGGACTCAACCAAGTTTTTCCTTGCCTCCCTTTGCCTCCGGTTTGCTCTAACGCCATCACTGTAAAACCATGTTCTGCCAGTCCTACATCAATAATTCCCATGGCATAGTTGTTGGTGCTGTCTACGGTTTCAAGTATTATAAATGGGCTGTCAGTATGTGCATTCACTGGTAGTTAGTATTTTTGATGTGCATATTATTAATTATTGTGAGTAAAGACCAGATGATTTTTGAAACCTTTTATCTCTCTTCTGTTCTGCAAAATAAAATAGCATTTGAATAATTTAACTGAATCAACTACAACAAAGCGCAAAAGTTACACAAGATTAACCCGTAACAGCAAGATTTTCAAAACCATAATAAACGCCATACAGGATAAAAAAGGAGAAAAGATCGTAAGCCTTGATCTTCGAAAGATACCTGAAGCTGTGGCTGATTTTTTTGTAATCTGTGAAGCCTCAAATAATACGCAGCTAAAAGCTATTGCTGATAACCTTGAGTATGAAGTAAAACAAAAGTGTGGTGAACTACCTTACAAACATGAGGGTCACCTTGGACAGCAATGGATACTTACTGATTATGTAAATATAGTAGTGCATGTAATGTTACCCGAGCCCAGAAAATTTTACCAGATCGAAGAAATGTGGAGTGACGCCCCGCAAATGGAACATGCAGGGTAAACTGTTAAACCGGTATAACCTGCTCAAACACTATTGAACAAATAATTTATCTTACTGTTTTATAAAGCAGTTAAAGCATATTGCAAGAGGATTTATATGGCAAATGACACCAACCAAAAAAAAACTACCAGGAGAGTAATTCCGGGAAGTTCAGGCAGCTCCGATGAAGACCAAAAGAAACGCCCAAAATTTAATATTTACTGGATATATGGAATTCTATTCGCAGCTATAATCGGATACAACTATTTTAGAAATGTTGGTGCGGGGGGCATAGAAACAAATACCGAAAGCTTTTGGGAAGTTGTGCAACAGGGCGATGTAGATAAAATTATAATTGTGCGAAATAAAAAGATTGTCCGTTTCGCCATTAATAAAGATTCGCTAAAATCAAACTCATCATTTTATACATCAATATTCAAGCCCTCACAATACAATGCGCTTGCGAAGCTGGATCAACCTGAGCTTTACTTTACAATCAGCGATGACAAAACTTTTACAGAGCAGATAGATAATTTTCGCAAAGACAATCCTGATCTGAAAAAGTTTGCTGCAACTTATGATGATGAAGGTGAAGTTTTCGGCACTATACTTAGCACACTTTTACCAATATTATTAATTGGTCTTTTATTTATAATGATGATGCGCAAAGTGGGTGCCGGCGGTGGTGGCGGTGGTCCGGGCGGCATTTTTAATATCGGAAAATCTAAAGCTCAACTCTTTGATAAAGGCACGAGAGTGAATATAAACTTTGGCGATGTAGCCGGCTTGGATGAAGCGAAAGTAGAAGTGATGGAGATTGTGGATTTTCTTAAAAATCCAAAGAAATATACTGCCCTTGGTGGAAAGATTCCTAAGGGTGCACTGCTTGTCGGACCTCCGGGAACCGGAAAAACGTTATTGGCAAAGGCTATGGCCGGTGAAGCCCAGGTTCCGTTTTTCAGCCTCAGCGGTAGCGATTTTGTGGAGATGTTTGTAGGCGTGGGTGCCAGCCGTGTGAGAGATTTGTTCAAGCAGGCCAGAGAAAAAGCCCCTTGTATAATTTTTATAGATGAGATAGACGCCATAGGCCGGGCCCGTGGTAAAAATATGATGATGAGCAATGATGAAAGAGAAAATACCTTAAACCAGTTGCTCGTTGAAATGGATGGTTTTGCGACAGATATAGGCATTATCATTCTTGCGGCTACCAACCGTCCTGATGTACTGGATAGTGCGTTGTTGCGGCCTGGTCGCTTTGATAGGCAAATCACTATCGATCGCCCTGATCTTGTAGGTAGGGAAGCAATTTTTAAAGTACATCTTGTACCAATAAAAATTTCACAGACTTTGGATATTCATAAGCTGGCTGAACAAACGCCGGGCTTTGCCGGAGCTGATATCGCTAATGTTTGTAATGAAGCTGCTTTGATTGCTGCAAGAAAAGATAAAACAGCCGTCGATATGACCGATTTTCAGGATGCTATCGATCGTGTGATTGGCGGACTTGAAAAAAAGAACAAGATTATTTTACCGGAAGAAAAAGAGATAATTGCTTATCATGAAGCTGGACATGCAATTTGTGGCTGGTTTCTAGAACATGCCTATCCTTTATTGAAAGTTACCATTGTTCCCAGAGGCACAGCAGCATTGGGTTATGCGCAGTATACACCTAAAGAGCAATATCTTTATAACACAGATCAGTTAGGTGACCAAATTTGTATGACGCTTGGTGGCAGAGCTGCGGAAGATATTTTCTTTGGGAAAATTTCTACTGGTGCCAGTAATGATCTTCAGCAAATAACCAAAACGGCTTATGCTATGGTTACGGTGTATGGCATGAACGATAAGGTTGGCAATGTTAGTTATCATGATCCGCAACAGGACAATACTTTTACAAAACCTTTCAGCGAAGAAACTGGAAGGATGATTGATGAGGAAGTTCGAAAAATTATAGATTTAGCTTATGAGCGCACTAAAGAATTGCTCAATAGCCGCAAAAATGAAGTAGAAATTCTGGCGCAGGAATTATTGAAACGTGAAGTGTTATTTAAAAGCGATGTTGAGCAGTTAATTGGTAAAAGGCCTTATGAAGAAAAAAAGGTTTTGGATATTATTGACAATCCTAAAGATGCTGTGATTGAAGATCCACTCGGTGGCGTTGTAACGGATGCCCCTTTCAACACAACGGCTTAATGCAAAATTCGTCGTCAAAAGAAAATATTTTAAAAAAGATTAGGCAGGCACTGAGTAACCCGGTGCCTGTTCCTTTTCCAAAAAGTGAAGGAAACAGTTCACTTTTTCAACCACCAACAGAAGACCTCGATATAACTTTTGCCAGTGAGTTTACAAAGCTGCAGGGCAAGTTTGCTTTTTGTTTTGATGAAAAAGATTTTAAAGCACAACTTAGGCAACTGCTAACTGAGCGGCAGTGGAAAAATATTTACTGTGCAGAAAATTTGCTCAGAAATATTATTACACCTGCCACCACAGAAAAGCTCAATCAAACTACGTTAAAAGATTGCGATGTGGCGGTTACGTCGTGTGAATATTTAATAGCAAGAACAGGTTCAATCGTTTTAAGCTCAGCTATTGCGGAAGGACGCACAGCCAGCGTTTATGCCCCTGTTCATATTTGTGTAGCCTATACAAACCAACTGGTTTATGATGTAAAAGATGGCTTGCAACAACTTAAAGAAAAACACACAGAAGGCTTGCCATCGCTGATAAGTTTTGCAACCGGTCCCAGCCGTACGGCAGATATTGAAAAGACTTTAGTAGTTGGTGTGCATGGTCCGAAGGAAGTTTATCTCTTTCTGATTGATCATGCCATGTAGGCTATCTTTCTACTTTCACTGATAATTACAATTCGAAAGTTTATCATCGTACATGTCTCCAGTAAAAAATATTTTCTTCTTATCAGATTTTCATCTTGGTGCGCCTGATTATGCAAGCAGCCTTAAAAGAGAAAAAATTATTGTCAGGTTTTTAGATGAGATTAAGTCCAATGCTGAACAAGTCTACATTATGGGCGACATGTTTGATTTTTGGTTTGAATACAAATCGGTTGTGCCTAAAGGTTATGTGCGACTATTTGGTAAGATTGCTGAACTCACTGACAGCGGGATTCCTGTCCATTTTTTTGTAGGCAACCATGATATGTGGATGCATGACTATTTTCAGAAAGAGTTAGGCGTACAGGTGTATCATCATCCTGAAGAGAAAATGCTTCATGGTAAAAATTTTTACCTGGCACATGGTGACGGGTTAGGCCCGGGCGATCATAAATATAAATTTCTAAAGAAGGTTTTTCGCAATAAGATAGCCCAATCTTTGTTTGGATTTTTGCATCCGTATTCAGGTATTGGCCTGGCAAATTATTTTAGCACCAAAAGCCGTGAAGCTTCCGGTGGTGAAGAAGAAATTTTTTTAGGCGAAGACAAAGAATGGCTCATCATCTTTTGTAAAGAGATGCTTAA